>CAYQZN010000496.1:0-1554 GCA_964421805.1 uncultured Woeseiaceae bacterium | reverse complement strand
CTAGTCGTAGCAGAGCAGCTTGACCTTCTGCACGGCACGCTCCATTGCCGCATCACTTTCCGCGTTGACGAGCTCCTGCTTCGCCGCCGCGCATTCCGACGCCTCTTCCTGCATCTCGGCGACGATTTCCGGCTCGCTCATGACGGCGGCGGCCTCCGGCTGGCAGGCGGTCTGCGGCGCCCGGCGGACGTTCGCACCGCCACGCGTCTCCTCGACGAACACACAATCGTCGATACGCATCTCCGTCTGCTCGGTCGCGATCTGGATCATCGTGCCCTCGTTGGTCCGTATCGTGTAGATACGGCCCGGCTGGCGACTCGCGGCTGCGGCCGTGCCGCCGATAATGGCGCCGAGCGCCGCGTTCTTGTCCCGGCGACCGGAGCTCTTGCTCGAGCGGGTGAGCGCCGCGCCGAACGCACCTCCGACCAGCGCGCCGCCCAGGGCGCTCTTGTCGTTGAGATCCACTTCCTTCACCCCGGTCACGGTGCCGGTGCGCACCGTGACGGAATCCCCTGCCCGCTGCGGCAGCGCCGAGGCGAATGGCAGCGTAACCGCCACGCCGATTGCAATTAACGACCTGGTATAATGGTTCATATCCTCGTCTCCCTACTCCGGTTCTGATCGAGTCGCCGACGCCGGAGGAGCACGCTCCGACCCGGGCAGCTCCCTTGCTCCAACTTGGCTGCTGCAATGTTCGGCCCCGACGGCCGCTTGCAGTAGGAGAATAGCAGAGTGGAATGTAGGCTACATCGGGCTACGCCCGCGACGACGCGGGAGTCGCTGCGTTTGCCCTATACTCTCGCCCGATAATTGACTCATGGTATCTATAATGATGCCTTCATCCCTGGATCCCTTCTTCTGTCAGGCAGATTCGCAATGAAACTCGTCGATCATCCGTTCTGGCTCAATTGCCATGCCTGAACTCTGGCAGGACATCGTCACCGCCCTGATCCTGGCGTTCGTCACTTACGCATCGACGAACCTGGACAACCTGCTGTTGCTGTCGAGCCTCGCCACCGGCCGCGCCGACCGGCGGCCGATTGCTTATGGCTTCCTGAGTGCCACGGTCCTCACCGCGACGATCTCCGTCGCCTTCGTCCTGCTTTCCTGGTTTCTCGCGCCAACCGTGATCCGCTATCTCGGCATCGTTCCCATCGCGCTCGGGGCACGGATGCTGATCGCGCGGCCGACGGAGGAAGGGAAGCGTGCGGCAGGCGTTCTGACGGCGCCGGGCGTTGCTCTGGTGCTGCTCGCGAACAGCACGGACACCGTCGCCGGTTTCGGGCCACTTTTCGCGGAGAGCGAGCCCGTCGTCGTGGCCGGCCTCCTCGCGGGGTTCGCCGTCACGGCAGGAGTGTGGCTGGCGCTGGTCATGCGGCTGTCCGGCAGCTCCGCGCTCGGCACCCGGACCGCTGCCGGCCTGCAGCGACTGACGCCGCTGATTATGATCGTAGTCGGACTGTACATCCTGGCGGATACCGGCACGGACCTGCAGTGAGGCTCAGAAGCCGGCCACCCCCGTCGGCCAGGCAGGGCTGTCGCCGTAGTCCTGAC
>CAYQZN010000495.1:0-1554 GCA_964421805.1 uncultured Woeseiaceae bacterium | reverse complement strand
TCCCCGGCGACGTGGACGGCGACGGCGTCGACGACATCGCCGGCGGCGCGCCGGATATCGCCACCGCCCAGAGCCCGAACCCGGACGGCGGCTACGTGCGCATCTACCGCCACGCGCTCGCGGCCGTGGACCCGGCCGACGACCCGGACGGCGACGGCGTGGCCACCGGTGCGGACAACTGCCCGGACACCGCCAACACCGACCAGGCGGATCTGGACGGCGACGGCATCGGCGATGCCTGCGACGACGACATCGACGGCGACGGCAACAGCAACGAGTTCGACAACTGCCCGCGCACGCCTTCCGACGACCAGTCGGACCTTGACGGCGACGGCATCGGCGACGCCTGCGACGACGACATCGACGGCGACGGCACGGCCAATACCGACGATGCCTTCCCCCGGGACGCGCGCTACAGCGCCGACACCGACGGCGACGGCATGCCGGACGCCTGGGAGACCGAAAACGGCCTGAACCCGGAGGATGCCGGTGACGCCGACACGGATGCCGACGGCGACGGGCGTTCCAACGCGGACGAGTTCCGCGCCGGCGGCGACCCCGCCACCGACGACGTGCCGCCGCAGGTCACCGCACCCGCCGACATCGTGGTCGACGCCATCGGCCCGCAAACGCCGGTGGACCTCGGCCGGGCGGCGGCGAGCGACGGCCGTGACGGCGCACTCGCCGCCACGCCGGATCGGCAGGGACCGTTCCCGCCGGGCCGCCACCTCGTGACCTGGCGCGCGACGGATGCCGCCGGCAACGAGGCCGCGGACACTCAGCGGGTGGACGTGCTGCCGCTGGTGAATTTCGCCACCGGCGCGCTCGCGATGGGCGAGGGCACCGAGCGCATCGTCACCGTGACGCTGAACGGCCCGGCGCCGGAGTACCCGGTGGTGGTGCCTTACACGGTCAGCGGTACGGCGACCGAGGGCGAGGACTACGAGTTCGACAGCGGCGAGGCCGAGATCCGGTTCGAGGGCGGCGGTCTCGCCGGTAACCAGACACAGAGCATCATCCCCCTGCGCACCTTCGCCGATGCGCTCCCGGAGCTGGACGAGACGATCGTCCTTCGCCTCGGCAATCCTGGCAATCCTGGCAACGCGGTGGTCGGCGGCAACGACGAGTTCGTGATCACCATCTCCGAGACCAACCTGGCGCCGACCCCGAGCATCGACATCGTGCAGGCCGGCGAGCAGCGCACGACGGTGACCGCCGACGGCGGGCCGGTGCGGGTCAGCGTGGAGGGCGGCGACCCGAACGACGATACGGTCAGCTACGACTGGAGTGGCAGCGACGGCGCGCTGGTGCCGACCGAGGGTTACAACGAGCGGACCTTCACCTTCGACCCGGCCGGCGTGGCAGCGGGCACCTACCGGGTCACGGTCACCGCCACCGACAATGGCCTGCCGGCACGCTCCGCCGCCGTGCACCGCGACCTGCAGGTCGTGCCCGGCGCGCCGGCCCTGGCGGCGGACGCCGACCGGGACGGCGACGGTATCGACGACGCGTCCGAGGGCATCGCCGACCGCAACCGCAACGGCGTGCCCGCCT
>CAYQZN010000494.1:0-1558 GCA_964421805.1 uncultured Woeseiaceae bacterium | reverse complement strand
TTGGCGAGGCCGCTGCTCGAGCCGAACGGCACGTCGTTGACATAGACGCCGACGGTGGTCGCGACGCCGCCCGTATTGATGCCGCGCAGGGTGATGCGGTTCACGCCGGCCGTGCTGCTCTCGAGACTGAAGCCGGGGATCAGCGCCACGAAATCCTCGAAGCTGTCCGCCCGCACGCGCTCCAGGAAATCACCGGAGAGCACCGTCACCGACATCGGGATGTCCGTCAGCGCCTCGTCGCGCTTCTGGGCGGTCACGATGATCTCTTCGACCGCGCGCTCGCCGTCCTGGGCCTGTGCCGCAGGAACCAGCGCGAGGGTGGTCAGGACGGCGGCGCCGCTGACGGCCGCGATGATGGAATGGAATGTGCGCATGATGATGTCACCCGTCGGTGTGCTGAGCCGGAACGCTCCCCCTGCGTCCGTATCAGTGGGGGGCTCATCGATGGTAACCACTGGGCCCGGCAAAGCATTAGTCAGAGACGGCCGGAAAAATGTGCAGAAACGGCGACTCCGATCAGGGAGGATTCGAGCTGCGCCACTGCCGGGGCGTGCAGCCGCAGGCGCGGCGGAATGCCCGCGAGAACGCCGACGGGTCCTCGTAACCGACGATGCTGCCGATCTCGGCGATGCTGTGCCGGTTGTCCTTCAGGAGAAAGCGGGCGGCCTCGATGCGTTTCTCGATGCAGTACTGCATCAGCGTGGTGCCGTGCATGGCCTTGAAACCGGTCTTCAGCCGCGTCTCCGAGATGCCCAGCTGCCGGGCGAGTTCCGGTATGGGCGGCGGGTTGGCGTATTCCATGCCCAGTACCCGCCGGGCCTGGCGGATCTTCTCGGCGAAAGGACGGTCCAGGTCCAGCGCCCGGCGGTCGGTCAGGGTGCGGCTGGTCTTCAGTATCTGCATGCCGATGCACAGGAGTTCGTCGAACTTGGCGCTTATCCATTTGCCGAGCAGCGAACCGCTGACGGGCAGGTGGAAGCAGGACCAGATCGCCTCACGGTGCCGGTCTTCCAGGAAGAACACCCGCTGACGGGGCTTGCGGTGCTGGCCATCCAGTATTTCCCGGAGCCAGCGCGGGTATTCTTCCCCCGATTCCGACAGGCGTTGCATGAGCGTGGACAGGGTGCTGTGGACCGCCACATGGCGAATCTGCACCCCGGTCTTCGGTACGCGGTAGGTGGTCTCCTGCCGGGGTACCGCCGAGACCACCAGCGCGGGACCGAGGTCGTGGACGTTCTTTCGCTTGCCGAGAAACTCCGAGCGCTTCACGGAGGAGACGAACTGGAACGTGATGAGGTCGCATACCGTATTGCGTATCGCGACCGGGCGGTCCAGCACCGCCTCGTTGATCTCGATCATGCGGTCGGCGTCGATGCGGTAGCAGAGCAGGCCCTCGATCCCCAGGGTGTGCGGGACGTGGATGAAATTGCAGTCGGGCGTGGATTCGAACGCTGTCAGCCGTTGTGCGTCGAGGAACAGCGAGCCGAGCTGCGCGTGCGACAGCTCCGCGAGGTCGAACTCCTCGCCGACTTCAACCATCTGCTCATCGCCGTAGTGC
>CAYQZN010000493.1:0-1570 GCA_964421805.1 uncultured Woeseiaceae bacterium | reverse complement strand
GGCAGCCGCAGATATCCCGCACGAAGCGGAAGACGATCTGCTCGCCCTGCAGGGTATGGGTCACCTCGGGGTGGAACTGCAGGCCGTAGAAGTGGCGCTCGGCGTCCTCCATGGCGGCCAGGGGTGAGTTGTCGCTGGACGCGGCCGCTGCGAAGCCGGGCGGCAGCTGCTCGACCCGGTCGCCGTGGCTCATCCAGACCTTCAGCACCGCCGTGCCGTCGGCGGTGTGCTCGTCGGCGAGGCCCGCCAGCAATCCGGATTCACCGGGCCGGATCTCGGCGTAGCCGAACTCCCGGTGGGCCGAGGCCTCCACGCGGCCGCCGAGCTGGGCCGCCATGGCCTGCATGCCGTAGCAGATGCCGAGCACGGGCACGCCGATTTCCAACAGGGCTTCGTGGGCCCGCGGCGGGTCGTCCAGGTTCACGGATTCGGGACCGCCGGAGAGGATGACTCCGCTGGCACCGAAGCCGCGGATCGCGGCCTCGTCCATGTCCCACGGGTGGATCTCGCAGTAGACGCCGGCCTCGCGCACGCGGCGGGCGATCAGTTGGGTGTACTGGGAGCCGAAGTCGACGATCAGGATGCGGTGCGCATGGATGTCCCGTGACATCGGCGGCTCACTTGGTGCGATAGTTCGGGGCTTCCTTCGTGATCGCGACGTCGTGGACGTGGCTCTCGCGCATGCCCGCGCCGGTGATGCGTACGAACTGGGGCTTGGTGCGCATCTCGTCGATGGAGCTGCAGCCGGTGTAGCCCATGGCGGCACGCACGCCGCCCATCAGCTGGTGGACGATGGCGACGATGCTGCCCTTGTAAGGCACCCGGCCCTCGATGCCTTCCGGCACCAGCTTCTCCAGTTCCTCGGTGGCGTCCTGGAAGTAGCGGTCCTTCGACCCCTTCGCCATGGCGCCGATGGAGCCCATGCCCCGGTAGGACTTGTAGGAGCGGCCCTGGTAGAGCTCCACTTCGCCCGGTGACTCCTCCGTGCCGGCGAACAAGCCGCCGATCATCACGCAATAGCCGCCTGCGACCAGTGCCTTGGCGATGTCGCCGGAATAACGGATACCGCCGTCGGCGATGAGCGGCACGCCGCTCGGCGCCAGCGCGTCCGCGACTTCGGCCACGGCAGAGATCTGCGGTACGCCGACACCGGCCACCACTCGCGTGGTGCAGATGGAGCCCGGACCGATGCCCACCTTCACGGCGTCGGCGCCGGCTTCCACCAGCGCCAGCGCCGCCTCGCCGGTGACCACGTTGCCGCCGATGACCTGGGTGTCCGGGTAGTGCCGCTTGATCCAGGAGACCCGGTCGAGCACGCCGCGGGAGAAACCGTGCGAGGTGTCGACGACGATGACGTCGACGCCGCTCTTCACCAGCAGCTCGACCCGCTCCTCCGTGTCGGCGCCGGTGCCCACGGCCGCGCCCACCCGGAGAGCGCCGCGCTCGTCCTTGCAGGCCAGCGGGAAGTCCGTGGCCTTCTGGAAGTCCTTGGCGGTGATCATGCCGCGCAGGCGGAAGTCGTCGTCCACCACCAGCACCTTCTCGATGCGGTGCTTGTGCAGCAGCGACA
>CAYQZN010000492.1:0-1571 GCA_964421805.1 uncultured Woeseiaceae bacterium | reverse complement strand
GCGCCCAGCTCGAAAGCCGGCGTCGGCGTGGTCGGCCCGGCGATGAGGTCCACGTCGGCGAACGCGCGGCGGAAGTCCTCGCTGATGAGTTGCCGGACCTTTTGCGCCTTCAGGTAATAGGCATCGTAGTAGCCGGCCGAGAGCACGTAGGTGCCGGTCATGATGCGCCGCTTCACCTCGGCGCCGAAACCCTCTGCCCGGCTGCGGCAATACAGGTCCATGAGGTCCTTCGGGTCTTCGGCCCGGTAGCCGAAGCGCACGCCGTCGAAACGCGACAGGTTGGAGGAGCACTCGGCCGGCGCCACCACGTAATAGGTGGGCACCGACAGGCCGATATTCGGCAGGTCGATCTCCCGCACGCTCGCCCCGAGGCCTTCCAGCTCGCCGATGGCCGCGCGCAGCGCCGCCTCGTTGTCGGCTTCCAGGCCCTCGTCGAAGAACTGGCGCGCAAGCCCGATGGTGAGGCCTTCCAGCGGCTGATCCAGCCCGGCCACGTAGTCCGGCACCGGCTCGTCGACGGAAGTGGAATCGCGCGGGTCGAAGCCGGCCATGGCGCCGAGCAGCAGCGCGGCATCTTCCGCACTGCGGGTCAGCGTGCCGGCCTGATCCAGGCTGGAGGCGAACGCGATCATGCCCCAGCGAGAGACCCGCCCGTAGGTGGGTTTAAGCCCCGTGATACCGGTCAGCGCGGCCGGCTGGCG
The DNA here is from genome assembly GCA_964421805.1 of uncultured Woeseiaceae bacterium. GTDB lineage: Bacteria > Pseudomonadota > Gammaproteobacteria > Steroidobacterales > Woeseiaceae > Lentisalinibacter. The sequence goes on along the minus strand of CAYQZN010000492.1, from coordinate 870 downwards.
GATGGAGCCGCCGGTGTCCGTGCCGGTGGCCGCAGGCACCAGCCGTGCCGCCACCGCCGCCGCCGAGCCGCCGGAGGAGCCGCCGGGCGAGCGGGCGGTATCCCAGGGGTTGGCGACCGGGCCGTACCAGCTGGTCTCGTTGGACGAGCCCATGGCGAACTCGTCCATGTTGGTCTTGCCGAGCATGATCACGCCTGCGGCCTTCAGCCGCTCCACCACCGTGGCGTCATACGGGGAGACAAAGTTGTCGAGCATGCGCGAGCCGCAACTGGTACGCACGCCGGCGGTGCAGAAGATGTCCTTGTGGGCGACGGGCAGGCCCTCGAGCGGACGCGCCTCGCCGGCCGCGCGGCGGCGGTCGGACTCGGCGGCGGCGGCCCGGGCCTGGTCCCCGGTCACGGTAATGAAACTGTTCAGCGTGCCGTCGTGGGCGCCGATGCGCTCGAGCAGCGCCTCGACGAGTTCCGCGGCGGTGAACTCGCCCGCCTCGAGCGCGCGCCGTATCGCGGCGAGTGACAGCTCATGCATGGTCGTGACTCAGCAATGGTTGGACGATGACGCTTATGGACAGACTGACCGCGTGGATCGAATCGCGCGGCCGGGCGACGTGTGCCGGGGCCGGCCTGCGGCCGCCGACCCTTCCGGCCACAGCTGTTCGATGACCTTTATTCTATGACCCTGGGCACCAGATACATGCCGTCGGCCACCGCCGACGCGTTCTTCTGGTACCCGTCCCGGTCGACTCGTTCCGTCACCTCGTCCGGGCGCAGGCGCTGGACCTGGTGCAGGGGGTGGGCCATCGGTTCCACCGAATCCGTGTCCGCCTGTTGCAATTGGTCCACGAAATCGACGATGCTGCCCAGCTTGTCG
>CAYQZN010000491.1:0-1571 GCA_964421805.1 uncultured Woeseiaceae bacterium | reverse complement strand
CCGCTGGATGCGCCCGGGGCCTTCGTGGAATACACCGAATGAGGTTCAGGAGTACCCGCTCCGGCGGCTCCGCCGATCTCGTCTCCGCCCTCGTCGCGGGCCTGGCCCCGGACGGCGGCCTGTATGTCCCCGAGACGCTGCCCGAATTCTCGCCGGAGGATTTCGACGGCGCGGAGACACCGGCCCGCGTGGGCGAGATCCTGCTCGCGCCGTTCTTCGCCGGCTCGCCGCTGGCCGACGCGCTGGCCGACGTGCTCGCGGAGACTTTCGGTTTCGACCTGCCGCTGCGGCCTGTGGATGATGCCCCCGCGCCGCTGTCGGTGCTGGAGCTGTTCCACGGCCCCACGGCGGCGTTCAAGGACGTCGGCGCCCGTTTCCTGGCCGCCTGCCTGCAGCGCGTCGAGGACGAGCGGGGCACCGACGAGCGCCCGGTCACCATACTGGTGGCCACCTCCGGCGACACCGGCGGCGCGGTGGCGGCCGCCTTCCATCGACGCCCCGGGTTCCGCGTGGTGGTGCTGTTCCCGCTCGGCATGGTGTCTCCCCGCCAGCAACAGCAGCTGACCTGCTGGGGCGACAACGTGATCTCCGTGGCGGTCCGCGGCACCTTCGACGACTGCCAGCGGCTGGTGAAGGGTGCGTTCGCCGACGCGGAACTGGCCGAGCGTCATCGCTTCAGTTCGGCCAACAGCATCAACATCGGCCGCCTGCTGCCCCAGAGCGTCTACTACGCTCACGCGGCCCTCGCCCACTGGCGGGAGCGGGGCGAGGCCTCTTCGGTCGTCGTGCCCACGGGCAACCTCGGCAACGGCCTGGCCGCCGTGATGGCGCGCGCCATGGGCCTGCCCATCGGTGACGTCGTCTTCGCCACGAATGCCAACCGGACCATCGCCGATTACCTTGAGGAGGGCGATTACCGGCCGCGGCCGAGCGTGCGCACCCTCGCCTCGGCCATGGACGTGGGCGATCCGAGCAACATGGAGCGGCTGCGCAACCTCTTCGGCGAGGCCGACCGGCTGCGTGGCAGCGTCGAGGCGCGAGTGGTGGAAGACGACGTCATCCGGGAACAGATCCGCCGGGACTACGAGCACTACGGTCTCATCGAGTGCCCCCACACCGCCACGGCGATGCACGTATGGGAGACCCTGCCGCGCGAGCGGCAGGAAGGGCGGCACTGGATCGCGGTGGCCACGGCCCATGCGGCCAAGTTCCCCGAGGTGGTCGAGCCGCTGATCGGCACGACCGTGCCGGTGCCGGAAGCCCTGGCGGCCCTGCTGGCGCTGCCCGCGCACTATGAGGAGATCGAGCCGGCGCTCCCCGCCCTGGGGCGGGCCCTCGAGGGGGACGCATGACCGAGGTGATCGACAGCCTGCCGCCCTGGGCGCTGTGGGCCGTGTTCGCCGCGGCCGCCGCCCTGCTGGTGGCGCTTCTCGTCCTGCTGGCGGTGCGCCGTCGGCGGGCGCAGTCCACGACCGGACAGCTCGCCGGCATCAGTCACGAGATGCTGACGGACATTATCGTGCCGAAGGCGGACGACGGCGAGATCCAGATCGGCTATGCGCTGCTCACGG
>CAYQZN010000490.1:0-1573 GCA_964421805.1 uncultured Woeseiaceae bacterium | reverse complement strand
CTACATGAACATGACCAAGGGCGACGCGAACCCCTGGCTGCTGAAAGTGGCCGACTCCATGGCCGCCTGACGCCGACAACGCCACGGGACGACGAAGGCACGACCATGATCCTGGACGACGAAGCCACCCTGCAGCGCTACCGCACCAGCGGGTGGTGGGGAGACGTCACCGTCGACGACCTGTTCCGCGCCTGCGTCGAGGCAGCGCCGGAACAGCTCGCCCTCGTGGACGCGCCCGACCGCCCGGCCTTCTGCTACGGCGCGCCGCGGCGGCTGAGCTTCGCGGAGACCGATACCTGCGTCGACGCACTCGCCGCGGCGCTGCTGGCCGCCGGCGTGCGCAAGGACTCGGTGGTGGTCGTGCAGCTGCCGAACATCACCGAGATCGTCATCGCCTTCCTCGCCTGCGCGCGCCTCGGCGCCATCGCCTCGCCCGTGATGCTTGCCTACGGCGAACGCGACATGCGGCGCATCCTCCGCCATCTGCGGCCGGCCTGCGTGCTGGCGCTCGCCAGCTACAAGGATCAGCGGCCTGCGGACAGTGCACGGCGCATCCTCGCCGAGGCGGGGTCGCCGGCCACTGCGGTTATCGCGTTCGGCGAGGGCGAGGGCGAGGACGTGGGCGAGGGCGAAGACGCGCACGAGGGCGCGGGCGAAGTCGCCGACGTCCGCGATCTCGACGGCGACACCGGCGCGCTGCGGGACTACCTCGATGGACTCACGGTCGACGCCAACGAGATCGTGACCATGCACTGGACCTCCGGCACCACCGGCAACCCGAAGTGCGTGCCGCGCAGCCACAACCAGTGGCACGCCACCGGGGGCTGCTGCCGCGACGCCGGCGGCCTCCATCACGGCGACCGCCTGCTCGCGCCCATGCAGATGGTGCACACCGCCGGCTACAACGGCCTGTTCATGCCCTGGCTGGAAGTCCAGGGCACCCTCGCCCTGCACAACCCCTTCGACATGGGCATATTCCTCGACCAGCTGGAGGAAATGGGCATCCACCACACCGTTGCCGCGCCGGCGATGCTGAACGCACTCCTGCGCGAGAACATCCTCGACCACCGGGACGTCTCCTCCATCCGCAGCATCCTCTGCGGATCCGCGCCGCTGGATGCGTGGATGATCGAGGGCTTCCGCGAGCGCTACGGCATCGAGGTGGTAAACGCCTTCGGCTCCACCGAGGGCATCACCCTGCTCTCCGGTCCCACCATGACCGGCGACCCCCACCGGCGCGCCCGCTACTTCCCGCGCTTCCGCGGCTCTGCCCACAAACGCAGCGACGGCACCGACTGGGGCATACGCATCGCCCGCGGCGTCGAATCGAAACTCGTGGACGTCGAAACCGGCCGGGAAATCACGGAACCGGGACAGCCGGGCGAGTTCCTCTTCCGCAGCCCCGCCCTGTTCCCCGGCTACTGGACGGCGGAGGGCACGGTCGACCGGGACGACTTCGACGAGGAAGGCTACTTCCGCACGGGAGAGCTCTTCGAGATCGCCGGCGACGGCGAGGACGCCGACTACTTCCACTACATCGACCGTCTCAAGGACGTCATCAACCGGGGCGGTC
>CAYQZN010000489.1:0-1579 GCA_964421805.1 uncultured Woeseiaceae bacterium | reverse complement strand
CTTGCCCGAGCCCGACAGCCCGCTGACGATGATCAGGCGCGTGGAGCGGCGTTCTTCGGTGCCGGGCGCCACGCTGCAGCCTCAGGCCCCGCCGCCCGCCGCAAGGCCGCCCTCGGCGCGGGGCCGGTCTTCGGCCATCAGCGCCTCGTACAGCTCGCGGCTGCTGCGGGCCTTCCTGAGCCGCGCCTGGGTGCCCCGCTGCGAGAGCATCTCCGTCAGGCCCCGGAAGTCCTCGATGGCCTGGTCGTCCACGTCTTCGGGGACGATCAGACCGAAGATCAGGTCCACGGGCTCGTCGTCCGGGGTATCGAAATCCACCGGCGTGGAGAGCTTCAGCAGCGCGCCGATGGGGAAGGGAGCATCCGCGATGCGGGCGTGGGGCGCCGCCACCGCGCGGCCCAGCGCCGTACAGCCGAGGCGCTCGCGCTCGGCGACCGCCGCGAAGATATCCGGCTGGCGCAGATCGTCCGAGCCGTGGGAGAGCAGCTCGCTCAGGATCTCCAGGGCATGCTTCTTGCTCCGCGCCTCGACGTTGCAGAGTACGGAATCGGGTCTGACGAGTTCGTGCAGTGTCATGGGGAAAGACCGTGAAAGGGGTGCCCGCCGCGTGCTGCGGCGGCCCACCCGGTGACTGTCAACTGAATGCGCGCTTGTCCGCTTCGCGGGCATGGTGGTCGCAGAGTTTCTCCTTGTGCTTCTTGACCTGCCGGTCCAGCTTGTCGATGAGTCCGTCGATGGCGGCGTACATGTCTTCTTCCGTCGCGTCGGCATACAGGCGGCCGCCGCTGACCTGAACGGTGGCTTCTGCCTTGTGCCGGAGTTTCTCGACGGTGAGGATACAGTGCACGTCGGTCACGTGGTCGAAGTGTCTCTCGATGCGCCCCAGCTTCGTCTGTACGTAGTCCTTCAACGCGGGCGTCACTTCCACGTGGTGACCGGTGACATCTAGCTGCATGGCCTTCTCCTCTGCTGGGTGGGGCCGGGGCGGCGGGCGTGGTCTCGCCGCGCGCCGCGGCCGGAATCGTTCGGGACGAGGCCGCGCGGGAACGCCGCAGCCCTCATGCGGAGCTGCGCTCGCGGCGCTGACTGGAAGACGGGATGTCCATGGCCTCACGATACTTCGCAACGGTCCGCCGCGCCACAACCACGCCGTCCTCCTTCAGCATTGCGGCGATCTTGCTGTCGCTGAGCGGTTTGCGGCGGTCCTCGGCGCCGATCAGCTTGCGGATCTTCGCGCGCACCGCCACCGAGGACTGGTCCTCGCCATCGACGCTGCCGACGTGGCTGGAGAAGAAATAACGGAACTCGAGCACGCCGCGCGGGGTATGCATGTACTTGTTATTAGTGACCCGGGAGATCGTCGACTCGTGCATCTCCACGGCCTCCGCGACGTCCCGCAGCACCATCGGCTTCATGGCTTCCTCGCCGTGCTCGAAGAACTCGGTCTGGCGTTCGACGATGCAGGTGGCCACCTTCATCAGCGTCTCGTTGCGGATCTCCAGGCTGCGGACCAGCCAGCGCGCCTCCTGCAGCTGCGCCTTCAGCGCCGTATGCCCGCCGTCGCCGCGCAGCATCTCGG
>CAYQZN010000488.1:0-1584 GCA_964421805.1 uncultured Woeseiaceae bacterium | reverse complement strand
GCGGGTCGGGCCTGAAGGCCCTCCTACAGCTATTTTTCGAAGAAGCGCTCGAATGCCGAGTGCATGATCTCCGGCGGGATCTCCAGCACCTCCGCGGCATAGTGCAGCACGTCGAGTTCCGCAGACTCGCGGCGGCCGTCGGCGGCTATCAGCTCCAGCATGAGGATCGCCACCTCCTCTTTCTCGGACGGGGCCAGCAGGTCCCTGAGCGCGCGCAGCTGGGCCTCGAGCTCTTCGGGCTCGGGTGCCTCGGTCAACGCGTTCGTCAGCAACTCCAGCGCCTCGGCACTGCTAAGACGGAAGTGGCTCTCGGTGATGGCGAGCATCTGCGAGGTCTCGGCCGTCGAGATGGTGCCGTCGGTCTTGGCGATGCGCACCAGCAGCGAGGCGATCAGGAACTGGAAGTCCCGATCGGTCATGATGCCCTGGGCATCGACGGCTTCGCCGGACCTGAGCCGCAGAGTATCGCGTGGAATCGTGGCCATGGCTGTTCCCCCGCCATCCGCCCCGCCCGCCGGGGCACCGCCCTAGTTTATCCATCCTGCCGCGGAACGCCATCCATGCGCCCCGGTCGGGACGGAGCTCAGCGGGATCCTGTCGAAGAGGCCGCGGCGTCTTCCGGCCGCCGGCCGAAAAAGCGGATCACGACGTAGAGCACTGCACCGCCCGCCGGCAGGGCCAGCCACCATGGCAGCCCGTAACCGGTCGGCAACGTGCCGATCAGCAGCGCGACCAGCCCGACGGCCATGGCGTAGGGCAGCTGGGTGCGCACGTGCTCGATGTGATCGCAGCCGCTCGCCATCGACGAGAGGATGGTGGTATCCGAGATCGGCGAGCAGTGATCGCCCCAGACGGCGCCCGCCAGGTTGCAGGCGATCGCCGAATAGAGAATGCCGTGGTATTCGGCGCCGGTCATGCCGGCCGCCGACATCACCGCCCAGGTCAGCGGGATGATGAGCGGCATGAGGATGCCCATCGTTCCCCAGCTCGTGCCGGTGCTGAATGCGGTCAGCGCGGACAGCACGAACACCAGCGCCGGCAGCACCGCCGGCGGCAGCGAGTCGCCCAGCAGGCTGACCAGGTAGTCGGCGGTGTGCAGCTCTCCGGCGATGCCCGCCAGCGCCCAGGCCAGTACCAGGATGATCATGGCGAAGAGCATCGAACGCACGCCCGTGTACCAGGCGTCGATGACCTCTTCCAGGTCCAGTATGCGCTGCGCGAGCGACAAGCCGGCGGCCACCACCACGCCCAGCAGCGACGCCCACATCAGCGACTTGTAAGGGTCCGCGCTGCCGATGATCTCGGGCAGCGTCTCGCCTTCCCCGGTGATCAGCAGTGCGGCCAGCAGCGTGCCGATGAGCACCAGTATAGGCAACACCGCGTTGACCGCGCGGACCGGCGCATCCTCCTTCGGCTCCAGCTCCTCCAGGCCCTCGCCGCTGGAGGCCTCCGAGGCCTCCGAGCGAACCCGCCCGCCCCGGGCACGGACCTCGGCGGCATGCATGGCGCCGAAGTCCCGCCCCGTGATGGCCACGAGGAACACGAAGAACAGGGCGAACAGCGGATAGAAGTTGTAGGGGATGG
>CAYQZN010000487.1:0-1584 GCA_964421805.1 uncultured Woeseiaceae bacterium | reverse complement strand
TGCCCACCGTGCCCGACGACAAGATCAACGAGGCCTGGGACGCCAGACTGCGGCGACCCGCGCAGGTGAGAATCCGAGAAGACCGACCCGGCACGATGCGCGGGTTCGAGAATCTCCTCGCCCGCTACTTCGCTCCCGGGCGGCAGGCTGCCTAGCGCCGGGTTCCCCCTCTGAGCCGCAGCCGGCGAGGGGGAACCTTGCCGGCTGATCCTGCGCCGAAAGGTCAGACAGCCGGGTCGCCGGCGACGTCACCGTACTATGTCGGCATGCCCGGCAGACACATTTGTGCCTGCCAAATTGACAACGCTGTCAATCTCTGATAATCCTGTTACCCGAAAATGACGATATGACGACCTCCTCGCTCTGCGGGGACGATTTTCGGGGGAGCTATGAGACTTGGTAACGACGTGCCGCCGCGCGTTGCGCTGTCGCCGGCAACGCCTTCATCCCTGCACGCAACCATCGGCAACGGGCGCGCCGCGCTCTTGTCCCAGGTCGAACCGCGGATCTGCCAGATCCCGGCCCCGGATCCCGAGACGCGGGTCAGCGTCACCCAGCAAATCAGCCTCAAGCCTTCGGGCTTTCCGTCTTTGAGGGAGAACCTATGATGCCCGGCCCGCGAGGATTGCCACGCTTTGTCGCCGCTCTGGCCACCCTGGTGGCGCTTTCTGCCTGTACCCAGGAAGACCGAGATCAACCGCTGGAGCAGGTCGCGCCGATAGACATCCCGGTGGCGGATACCACCACCCGGACCAACTTCAACATCGCTAACCCGACGCTGGAGATACCGACGACCTTCCCGGTCAGCGACGGCGATCTGCTGACCCTGGTCTGGAGCGACGAGTTCGACGGCACCCAGCTCGACCCGGAGACCTGGTTCTTCGAGGCCGGTGACGGTTCCGATTTCGTCGGCGACGGCGGCATCACCGGCCTGCCGTCGGGATGGGGCAATAACGAATTGCAGTGGTATCTGCCGGACAACGCGCAGCTCGAGAACGGCGTCCTGAAGATCACCGCGCGGCGCGAGACCGTGGGAGACTTCGGTTACACGTCCGCGCGGATCACCACCCGTGACCGCTTCGCATTCAGGTACGGCCGCATCGAGGCGAGCATCAAGTTCCCGTCCGGTCAGGGCCTGTGGCCGGCATTCTGGATGCTGTCCCAGGACAGCCCGTACGGCAGCTGGGCGGCGACCGGCGAGATCGACATCGTCGAGGCGGCCAACCTGGATGGCAACCCTGGCCCCGGCGGCGTCGGCGGCGGCAACAACATCTTCGGCACCATCCATTACGGCGGCGAGTTCCCGGCCAACGAGTTGTCCAGCGTCGACTACACGCCCTCGGAAGACGTGACCGGCGGCTTCAACACCTACGCCCTCGAGTGGGACGAATTCGAGATCCGCTGGTATTTCAACGGCGTACTGTACGCTGTGCAGAATTCCTGGTTCTCGACGGCCGCGCCGTTTCCGGCACCCTTCGATCAGCCGTTCCATATCCTGCTGAATCTGGCGGTGGGCGGGGATCTGCCCGGCCCGCCGAACGGCTCGACACCCTTCCCGGCGACGATGGAGGTGGATTGGGTCCG
>CAYQZN010000486.1:0-1585 GCA_964421805.1 uncultured Woeseiaceae bacterium | reverse complement strand
CCGATCTCGCACGGGTCGCCGTCCAGCGCGAGGGCATCTGCGACGTGACCAACTGCCCCGACGTGTACGCGCCGGTCTGCGGCGAGGACGGGCGCACCTACGCCAATGCCTGCGTGGCGGAGGCCGAGTCCGTGCGCATCCTCGAGCTGAACGCCTGCGCCACCCGGCCCTGCCCGGGCATGTTCGTGCCGGTGTGCGGCGCGGACGGGGTGACCTACGGCAATGCCTGCGAGGCCGAGCGTGCCGGCGCCCGCATCGAGATGCCCGGCACCTGCAGCGGTCTCAATTGCCCTCCCACCTACCAGCCGGTCTGCGGCATGGACGGGCGCACCTACGACAACGAGTGCCTGCTGGAATCGGCCGGGATCGAGCTGGCCTACGCGGGGGAGTGTCTCTGACCGCCATGGGGGAACTCACGCTCAGACGCCGGTTGTCGGACTGGCTGGTGCGCCGCCGCCGGCGCTCGGACCTGGCCTTCGAGGCCGTGGAGAATCCGGATGCCTCCGCCGTGGAGGCGGTACGCCGGGGCCTCGCCGCCTGGAACGACTCGCAGATCGGACCCACCGCCCACGTGCCGGTGGGTGTCTTCGTCCGCGACTCCACCGGGCGCGTGCGCGGCGGCGCCACCGGCTACGTCGGCTGGGGCTGGCTCTACGTCGAGCGTCTTTGGGTGGACGAGGAGTTCCGCGGCCGCCACGTCGGCACCGAACTGATGATGCGGCTGGAGCGCCTGGCGCTGGATCGGGAGGTCAACCGCTTTCAGGTGGGCACCACCAGCTTCCAGGCACTCGGCTTCTACCGGAAGATGGGCTACGAGGTGTTCGCCGAGCTGCCCGACCATCCGCCCGGCCACACCGACTATTTCCTGAAGAAATACGTCGCGCTCTCGGGAGCGGCCGAGGACGAGGAACCGGACGCCTGAGTCAGGGCCGCACGACCCGCACCTAGCCGGCGAGCGCTACCAGCCGGCCGTCGGGGGTGCGCCGGTGGGGCACCCAGAGCAAACCGACGAAGCGCACCCGGACGTTGCTCGCGGCGGCCCGCACGGGAATCTCCTCGAGTTCCGCCTGCTGTGCGTCGAAAGCGGTGTCGAGCTGCGCCACCTCCTGCTCCATCTGTGCGTTCAGCTCGGCGAGTTCGCTCTCGACCCGCGCCACGGTTTCTTCTGCGCGGGCGACGTCGCCCGCCTCTTTGCCCATGCCGCCGGCCGTCTTCACGGCGGTACCTATCTTTCCCGCGGTGGTGGTAGACAGGCGCTTGCGGCCGAGCACCGCGCCGAGGATCGCCGTGCCCACCGAGATCACGGTATCGATGCGCTTCTTCGCCACCTGCTGGCTCTCGCGCTCCAGCGTCTGCCTGGCCCGCAGCAGGCGGTTCTCCAGCGTATTCACCTTGGAGCCGTAGCGTTTGCGCAGCTGTGCCACCGCCTGGTCGCGCTTCTCGCTGGCGGCCTGCTGCAACCGGATGCGGAAGTCGCCCTCGCTCTCGCCCGGCTCCGACGTCAGCTTGAGGTGCCGGTTGCGATACAGCACGACCGGCCGCTCGTTGCGTATCCAGCGCTTCAGGTCGCGCTCCCAGTCGGCAT
>CAYQZN010000485.1:0-1585 GCA_964421805.1 uncultured Woeseiaceae bacterium | reverse complement strand
CGCGACCATCATCGCGACCATCATCAATCGGAAACTCAGTCGGGCAGTCATGCGGAAGGCCGCACCGGGAGTGGCGCGCCCTGCGCCGAATGCACGGCCTTCCTCGCGTATGCGGCACGGCGCCTGCAGAAATGTCCCTATGGCGAGGACAAGCCCACCTGCGCCAACTGCCCCGTCCACTGCTACAAGCGCGAGCCCCGGGAGTTTGCCCGCACGGTGATGCGCTATTCGGGACCGCGCATGATGTGGCGCCACCCCTGGCTGGCGCTGATGCATCTCATGGACGGACGCCGCCGCGTCCTCCATCCGCTCGAACTCCGGCGCAAGCGCTCCGCAGACCGCTGAGCGGCGCCGCGGTTATACTCCTGCCTTTTCGACCGGCGGTCCCGCCGCGGCCGCCGCACGCCGCGTTCGCTAAGGAGTAAAACCCTGATGCATCCCCGACTCTCCCGCTCACGCCGATCCGGCAGCGCATTCGTCCTGGCCCTCGCCGCCGCCCTGGCCGTGCCGCCGGGCGCGCAGGCCGCCGACGAGGAGCAAGCGCATCCGCTTGCCAGCATTCCGCTGAGGACCATCGGCCCCGCCATCAGCTCGGGGCGCATTTCGGATCTGTCTTTCCACCCGGACAGACCCCAGGAGTTCCTGGCCGCAGTGGCATCCGGCAACCTGTGGAAGACCACGGACGACACCATCACCTGGACGCCGGTATTCGACGATTACGGCGCCTATGCCGTCGGCGTGATCGCCCGCGACCCGCAGGACCCGGATACGGTATGGATCGGCACCGGCGAGAACAAGGCCCAGCGCAGCGTCGGCTACGGCGACGGCGTCTACAAGTCCATCGACGGCGGCAACACCTGGACCCACATGGGCCTCACGGACTCGGGCCACATCGGCCATATCTGGATCCACCCGGAGGACAGCGACTTCGTGCTGGTGGCCGCCCACGGGCCGCTCTGGAGCGACGGCGGCGACCGGGGCCTGTACCGCAGCACGGACGGCGGCGAGAGCTGGACCCGTATCCTGGCCATCGACGAGCACACCGGCGTGAACGAGTTCGTCGTCGACCCGGCGGACGCCGACACCATCGTGGCCGCGACCTACCAGCGCCGCCGCCACGTCTGGACGCTGATCAACGGCGGGCCCGGCAGCGGCATCCACAAGAGCACCGACGGCGGCGAGACCTGGACCGAGATCACCGCCGGCCTGCCCGAGGACAATATGGGCAAGATCGGCATCTCCATGGCGCCGTCCGCACCGGACACCCTGTACGCCATCATCGAGGCGAACGACGAGGAGAAGGGCGTCTACCGCTCCACCGATTTCGGCGACAGCTGGGACAAGCGCTCGGACCACATGACCACCAGCCCCCAGTATTACAACGAGCTGGTGATCGACCCCCTGGACGCCGACAAGGTCTACGCTCTCGACACAGTCACCCACGTCTCCGGGGACGGCGGCAAGAGCTGGCGCCAGCTGGGCATGGAGTTTCGCCACGTGGACGACCACGCCCTGTGGATCGACCCGGACAACACCGACCACCTCTACATCGGCGGCGACGGCGGCATCTACGAGACCTGGGACG
>CAYQZN010000484.1:0-1585 GCA_964421805.1 uncultured Woeseiaceae bacterium | reverse complement strand
AACACCAGACACCGCGTCTCGATGCTCTCCCGCGGCGGCGCATCGGCGGGCGCCGCGGGATCGTCGAACGAGGAGTGCAGCGTGAACCGGGTACGGCCGTCGGTGGCGGAGTCGAAGGTCTTGAACACCAGCGCTTCGTCGGGCTGCATGCGCGGGTAGTAGTACCAGCGCTGGTCCGGGTGATGCAGCGCCACCTGCAGTTCGCCGATGCGGTCCTTACCGCGCCGTTCCACCGCCACCAGGTCCTCCTCGCGCACGGTGGTGGCATCGGCCATCACCAGCGGATGACTCAGTACCGGACCGGCGGTGGAGCGCCAGATGTTGATGATGGCGAAGCGCCGTGCGAGCAGGCGTTCGGCTTCTTCCGGCGCGTCGGCGAAGTGGTCGCGCAGACGCTTCACGCCGGAGCGTGCGGTGTAGTCGTTGTGCACGATTGAGGCGGGGTCGCGGACCTTCTTCTCGCGCTGTACGTCGACCGAGGAGGTGCGGCGGGTGTCGTCGAAGACCTCGACGCGGCTGGCGCCGGTGAGGCGCTTCAGCAGTGCCATGACTTCGGCGTGATGCAGCGTCTCCACCTGCTCGTCGTCGTAGAAGTCGGTCACCGCCGTCGGCTCAGTGACCAGCAGGAAGCCCTCGGCATCCAGGCGGTTGCCGGTGAGCTCGCGCCGGGCGTCGTGGACGTGGACGTCACGGGTGGTGAAGTTGCCGAGGTGTTCGGTGCTGTCGCCGCCGCCTTTCGACGGGACGTAGGCGAGCGGGCCATCGAGATCGGCCAGGAACTTGAGGCTGGCGCTGACGGGGTCGGTGGGACGGCGCATCGGGCCTGAAGGCCCTCCTACCATGATTCTTTCATCGGGCGGAGGTCCATCTCGAAGCTCCAGGCCGAGCGGGGTTGTTGCGTGAGTTGATACGCCGCCTCGGCGATGTGGCGCGGGTCGAGCCGCTTGCCTTCCTGCGTCTCCGCGCTGTCCGGCTCACCGACGACGCCGTCGATGATCAGCACCGCGACGTGGATGCCGTGGGGCTGGAGGTGCTTCGCCATGGACTGGGCGAGGATGCGCTGCGCTGCCTTGGCCGGCGCGAATCCGGCCGTCTTCGGTATGCCGCGCAGCGAGGCGGTGGCGCCGACGAAGATGATGTCGCCCGTGCCTTTCTCTTTCATGTCCGGTATGACCTGCTGCGCCGTGACGAGTCCGCCCAGGGCATTGACCCGCCAGCCCGACTCGAACTCGGCGACGGTCAGTTCCTCCACGGTCTTCCAGCTGCCGCTGCCCGCGTTGTAGATGAGCACGTCCACCGGACCGAGGTCGTCGCGGATACGGCTGAAGGCGCTCTCGACGGCAGCCGGATCGGCGGCATCGCAGGCATACGCCCTGGCATCCGCCAGTTCGCCGGCGAGCCGCTCGGACCGATCCGTGGATCGGGACAGCAGCGCAACCGCATAGCCATGGGCATCGAAAGCGCGTGCAAACGCCTCGCCATTGCCGGGACCGATGCCGACGACCGCACAGACGGGTTTCGTCATGGTGTCTCTCCCTGGTTCTGATCTGCTTCGTTCGTTCCATGCTAGCAGGGCAGGAGCACT
>CAYQZN010000483.1:0-1590 GCA_964421805.1 uncultured Woeseiaceae bacterium | reverse complement strand
TCCAGCGACAGCGGTTCGGTGCGCGCCGCCACGTTGGCCACGGTGCCGTCGGACCTTACGAATACCATATCCAGCGGGATCAGGGTGTTCTTCATCCACATGGACACGCGCCGCTCGCCGGGGTAGAGGAACAGCATGCCGCGGTCCTCGGGCATCGCACGCACGTACATGAGGCCGCGGGCCCGCTGGGCGGCGTCCAGCGCCAGCCAGACGCCGATGCGGTGGCAGGCCAGGCGGCCCTCGACGGTGATGACCGCGCGGCCGAAGGCGGCGTCGAGATCGGCTGCGGAGTCGGCAACTTCGGTGTCGCCGCTCGCCGGGCCGGTTGCCAGCCACAGCGGCAGGGCGAGGAGCAGCAGCCGGCTCATGGCGACAGCGGATCCTGTGCGGGCGCCCAGTCGATGCGGCCGCGGAATTCTAGCTCGTCCAGGCTGATGCTGCCCCGGCCGTTGAGGGCGGGCAGGGCGGCGGTGCAGTAGACCCGGCCGGTCACGGCGCGGGTGTCCTCCGGTCCGGGCACGGCTTCCTGGCCGGTGACGTCGGCCCAGCACTGCTCGCCGCTGTTGGAGTAGAAGCGGCTGGAATGCTCGTCGATGACCGTGATGGTGGCCGCCCGGCCGGTGACGGTTGCGCCCCGGTCCAGCCCGTCGATGCCGACGATGATCACCAGATCGGCGTCCGTGGGTGCAATGCGCCGGGCGAAGCGCAGCCGGGCCCCGGCACCGTCCGGCCGTGGCATGCCTTCGCATTCCAGGGCGCCGCCCCGCCAGTCCAGCGGCGCGTCGATGGCGCCGTACAGCCGGCCGGCGAGGTAGCCGCTGCCGTCTTCGAGGCAGGACCTCGCTGTGGCGTCGGCAAGGCCGTCGGCGAGGGCGTCCGCGGGGCTGTCGACAGGTGTGCCTTCCCCTTCGCCGGCGCAGGCGGAGGCACCCAGCAGCAGGCAGAGCACGGGCAGCAGCGAATTTTTGCCCCCGGCCGCGGTCCACAGGAGTCCGCCGGGGCGCAGGGCGGTCCGGCGATGGCGACGGCTTTGCGAGAAAGGGAATAACATGCAGCGAGAGTCCCTGTCCGGTGCGCAGGATGGTGAAGGTTTGGCGCGCGACGCCGCCAATCCTACAATGTCGCGCCCCTTCGGTGCGGAGGAAACCGTGGATCTGTACGAGAAATTCCAGGCCCTGGAGAACCATGTCAGCGGCCTGATCATCGGTCAGCAGCACCTGGTCAACCGGATGCTGGTCGCCCTGCTGTGCGACGGGCATCTGCTGGTGGAGGGCGCACCGGGACTGGCCAAGACCCGGGCCATCAAGGTGCTGTCCCAGTCCATCGAGGGCGATTTCCATCGTCTCCAGTTCACGCCGGATCTGCTCCCGGCCGACCTCACCGGCACCGAGATCTACCGCCCCCAGGACGGCACCTTCCAGTTCCGCGCCGGGCCTCTGTTCCACAATCTGATCCTCGCCGACGAGATCAACCGGGCCCCGGCCAAGGTGCAGTCCGCCCTGCTGGAGGCGATGGAGGAACGTCAGATCACGGTGGGCAGCAAGACCTATCCGCTGCCGCCGCTGTTCATGGTGATGGCGACCCAGAACC
>CAYQZN010000482.1:0-1593 GCA_964421805.1 uncultured Woeseiaceae bacterium | reverse complement strand
CGGTCAAGATGTTCCTGCAGGCCTACATCACCAACCTGGACGATACCTACCTGGAACTGGAGACCGGTCAGACCCAGGCGCTGCGCGCCGACGGCAGCCGGTTCACGGCCGAGATCAACACCACCCGGCTGTCGGAGCAGACCAGCGGCGCCTTCGTGCTGTGCCTGCGGGATATCTCCGAGCGGCTGCAAGCCGAAGGGGCGCTGCGGGAAAACGAGGAGCGCTACCGGGCCCTGGTCGACCACGCCACGGAGGCGATAGTCGTTCTGGACGTCGACAGCAACCGTTTCGTGGACGTCAACGAGAACGCGGTGAGCTTCTTCAACATGTCGAGGAAGCGCCTGCTGGCCATGGGTCCCGACGGCATCTCGCCGGAGTACCAGCTGGACGGATCGCTCTCATTCGGCAAGGCGCGTGGCTTCGTCGACCGTGCCCTGAACGGCGAGCAGCCCTGCTTCGAATGGCTGCATGTCGACGCCGACGGCCGGGAGATCCCCTGCGAGGTGCGCCTCGTGCGGCTGCCCTCGGCGAACCGCAAGCTGCTGCGCGGCAGCATCACCGGCATCGCGGAGCGCAAACGCAACGAGCTGATCGCCTTCGGCGAGCACAAGGTGCTGGAGATGGTGGCCTCCGGCGCCAGCCTGAAAAGCACGCTGAAGGCGCTCTGCCGGACCGTGGAGCAGGTGGCCGCCGGCGCCCGCGTGCTGGTGACCACGCTGGACCGGGACCGGGCCAGCTTCCGGGTGGCCGCTTCCAACGGTCTGCCCGAGGCGGTGCTGGACGTCATCGACGGCTTCGAGGTGGACGCCGCGACCACCTCCTGCGGCCGCGCGGTGGCCGAGAACACTCAGGTGATTACGCCCGAGATCGCCCGCGACCCCGGCTGGGCGTCGCTGGCGGACTTCGCCGAGGCGCACGAGCTGCGCGCCTGCTGGGCCTTCCCGCTGGTGGGCGGCGCGGACGACGTGCTGGGCACGCTCGCGTTGTATTTCCCCGAGACCCGGGAGCCCTCCACGGCGGAGCTGGATCGGATTACCGGCCTCGTGCGCCTGGCGGGCATCGCCATCAAGCGCCGTTACGACGAGGAGGCGCTGCGCTCCAGCGAGGCCCGCTTCCGCGGCCTGTTCGAGCACGTGGTGGAGGGCGTCTACATCGCCAATACCGAGGGCGAGATCGAATCCGCCAACCCCGCGCTGATGCAGATACTCGGCTACGAGGACGAGGAAGAGCTGAAACGCGAGGTGAAGTCCTCCACCGCCTACGTGAATCCCCAGGACAGCGTACGGTTCCGCGAGAAGCTGGAGCGAGACGGCGTGGTGCGCAACTTCGAGGCGCGCATGAAGCGCCGGGACGGCAGCGAGATCGTGGTGCTGGAGAACTCCCGCGCCGTGCTCGATGGCGAAGGCAATATCATCGCCCACGAGGGCACGATCACCGACATCACCGAGCGCAAGATCGCCGAGACCCGCGTCTTCGAGGAGAAGGAGAAGGCGCAGGTCACGCTGAAGTCCATCGGCGACGCGGTGATCACCACGGATGCCGACGGCAACGTGGACTACCTGAACCCGGTGGCCCAGGACCTCACCGGCTGGG
>CAYQZN010000481.1:0-1595 GCA_964421805.1 uncultured Woeseiaceae bacterium | reverse complement strand
TCTTCGACGAGGTGATCTGCGGCTTCGGCCGGGTGGGCGCGGCCTTCGCGGCGGAACGCATGGGCGTGACGCCGGACCTCATGACGCTGGCGAAGGGGCTGACCAGCGGGCACGTGCCCATGGGTGCCGTGCTCGCCAGCAAAGCCATCTATCAGGGCTTCATGGGCGCGCCGGAGGGGGCCATCGAATTTCCCCACGGCTACACCTATTCCGGCCACCCGCTCGCGGCGGCGGCCGGTTGCGCGGCGCTGGACGTCTACCGCGAAGAGGGGCTGTTCGAGCACGCCCACGCCATGGAGCCGGTGCTGGAGGACGCGCTGCACGATCTGCGCGGCGAGCCCCACGTGATCGACATCCGCAACTACGGCCTGCTCGGCGCCGTCGAACTCGAGCCCATCGAGGGCAAGCCGACGGCGCGGGCGATGGACGTCTTCCGGCGCTGCTTCGATGCCGGCGTGATCGTGCGCACCACCGGCGATATCGTGGCCCTCACGCCGCCCCTGACGGTGAACGAGGACCACATCGCCACCATCGTGGACACGCTGCGCGAGGCGCTGCGGCAGGCCGACTGAGGAGTACCGACATGGCGACAGAAGCGAGAGACATCGACCGGCTGCCGGAGCTCGGTCACTGGATCGGCGGCGGGCGCAACAGCGGCACGGGCGAGCGCGGCGGCGTGGTCCACGACCCGGCGACGGGCGCGACGACGAAACGGGTCTGCTACGCGAGCGCTGCCGACGTGGACACGGCGGTGGCCGCGGCGAAGGAGGCCGTGCCGGCCTGGGCGGCGACGCCGGTACTGAAGCGGGCGCGTGTGATGTTCCGCTACAAGGAGCTGATCGAGGCCCATCGCGACGAGCTGGCCGCGCTGATCACGGCCGAGCACGGCAAGGTGCTGTCCGATGCCGCCGGCGAAGTGCAGCGCGGCCTGGAGGTGGTGGAGTTCGCCTGCGGCATCCCCCAGCTGCTGAAGGGCGACTACAGCGCCCAGGTGGGCACCGGTGTCGACAGCTACTCCATGCGCCAGCCGCTCGGCATCTGCGCCGGCATCACGCCGTTCAACTTCCCGGCCATGGTGCCGATGTGGATGTTCCCATTGGCCATTGCGTGCGGCAATGCCTTCGTGCTCAAGCCCTCCGAGCGCAATCCCTCGTGCTCCCTGCGCCTCGCCGAACTGCTGCATGAAGCCGGCCTGCCGCCGGGCGTCTTCAGCGTGGTCAACGGCGACCGGGAGGCAGTGGATGCGCTGCTCACCCATCCGGACATCGCCGCCGTGAGCTTCGTCGGCTCCACCCCGGTGGCCGAGCACGTCTACCGCACCGCCGCCGAGGCGGGCAAGCGGGTGCAGGCGCTCGGCGGCGCCAAGAATCATCTGGTGGTGATGCCGGACGCGGACATGGAGCAGACCGCGGACGCGCTGATCGGCTCCGCCTACGGTTCGGCCGGCGAGCGCTGCATGGCGATCTCGGTGGCGGTCACGGTCGGCGATGCGGCCGAACCGCTGCTCGAGCAGCTGCTGCCGAAGATAGAAGAGCTGCGAGTGGCGCCCGGCACCGAGCCGGACGCGGACATGGGGCCGCTGATCACGGCGGAGC
>CAYQZN010000480.1:0-1597 GCA_964421805.1 uncultured Woeseiaceae bacterium | reverse complement strand
TGATCGCCGTGGCCATCTTCATGTACGTGCTGCTGGACGGCTTCGTCCTCGGCACGGGCATTCTGTTCCCCTTCGCCCCGGACGACGAGGCCCGCGACACCATGATGACCTCGGTGGCGCCCATCTGGGACGGTAACGAGACCTGGCTGGTGCTGGGCGGCGGCGGGCTGTTCGCCGTGTTCCCGCTGGCCTATTCCATCGTGCTGCCGGCGCTCTATCTGCCGTTCATGTTCATGTTGCTGGCGCTGGTGTTCCGCGGCGTGGCCTTCGAGTTCCGCTTCAAGTCGGGCAAGAACCGCCATCTCTGGGACCTGGCGTTCACCGGGGGTTCGGTGGTGACCGCCTTCTTCCAGGGCATCATCCTCGGCACCTTCGTGAGCGGCTTCGCCATGGAGGGCACCCGCTATGTCGGCGGCACCTTCGACTGGCTGACGCCCTTCGGGCTGATCGTGGGCGTTGCCATGGTGGCGGGCTACGCCCTGCTCGGCAGCACCTGGCTCATCATGAAGGCACCGGGCGAGCTGGAGCAGTGGGCGCGGCGGGTGACCATCCCGCTGCTCGCCTCGGTGGCGGTGTTTCTGGCGGTGATAAGCATGTGGGTGCCGTTCCTGGAGAACCAGATCGCCGAGCGCTGGTTCACGCTGCCGAACCTGTTCTATCTCTCGCCGGTGCCGGTGCTGACGGCCGTGGCGGGTTACCTGCTGTTCCGCAAGACCACCGGCGACGGACACGCCTCGCCGTTCCTGCTGGCCATCGGCCTGTTCACGCTGGGCTATGCCGGACTCGCCATCAGCCTGTGGCCGAACATCATCCCCCACGAGATCTCGTTCTGGGAGGCGGCCGCGGCGCCCGAGAGTCAGCAGTTCCTGCTGATCGGCTCGCTGATCGCGCTGCCGGCGGTCTTCGCCTATACCGCCTACTCGTACTACGTGTTCCGCGGCAAGGTCACGGAGACTCACAGCTACTGAGGCGGCCGCAGGCCCGTTGACAGGCCTCGCCCCGATTCTGGCCCGATAGGCTAGAATGGCGCGGCCCGCTGCGGCGGGCCTGTCATCAGGGGGAGAGAATCAGTGGAGCAGTCCGCGACGGCCGAGCGCCAATCCATGAGCCCGGGGGCGAGGCACTACGCCCTGTTCGTGCTGGTATTCGTCTATACCTTCAACTTCATCGATCGGCAGATCCTCTCGATCCTGATCGAGCCGATCAAGAACGATCTGGGCGTCTCCGATCAGGCCATGGGGTTTCTGGCGGGGGCCGCGTTCGCGGCGTTCTACGCCACCATGGGCATACCGATCGCGCTCTGGGCCGATCGCGGCAACCGGCGCAACCTGATCGCCTGGGCGCTCGCCATCTGGAGCGGCATGACGGCCATCTCGGGGCTGGCCCAGAACTACTGGCACCTCGCCCTGGCCCGCGTCGGCGTGGGCATCGGCGAGGCCGGCTGCAGCCCGCCGGCGCACTCGCTCATCTCCGACTACTATCCGCCCCAGCAGCGCGCGACGGCGCTCGGCATCTACTCGCTGGGCATCCCGTTCGGCATCATGTTCGGCCTGCTGGCCGGCGGCTGGGTCAACGAGTTCTTCGGCTGGCGCATGGC
>CAYQZN010000479.1:0-1597 GCA_964421805.1 uncultured Woeseiaceae bacterium | reverse complement strand
GCATGTACCAGCCGGCCGAACACGCGCCCTCCTACTACGCCGCGACGGCGAAGGGCGGCACCGAATATCCCGCGCTCGAGGGTGCCGAGAGCGCCGACGTGGCCGTGATCGGCGGCGGTTTCACCGGCCTGTCCGCCGCGCTGGAGCTCGCCGAGCGCGGCTACAAGGTGGCGCTGCTGGAGGCGAGCCGCATCGGCTGGGGCGCGAGCGGACGCAACGGCGGCCAGCTCATCGACGGTTTCGCCGAGCCGGCCAAGATCAGGAAGCGTTTCGGCGACGGCGCGGCGCGAATTGCCGCGCAGATGGGGCTCGAGTGCCGTGACATCGTCGTCGAGCGGGTGGAGCGCTACGGTATCGACTGCGATCTCAAGTTCGGCTATCTCGACGTCGCGATGAAGCGCAGCGAGCTGCGCGACCTCTGCGACGACGCCGCGGAGAAACACGCCTCGGGCTATCCGCACGAGGTCGAGGTGATCCCGCAGGAGCGCCTGCCGGAGGTAATCGGCTCGAAGCGTTACATCGGCGGCGTACTCAACCAGGGCAACGGCCACCTCCATCCGCTGAATCTCTGTCTCGGCGAGGCCCGCGCCGCCGCCGAGGCGGGTGTGCGCGTGTTCGAGCGCTCGCCCGTCCTGCGCATCGAGCCGGGCGACCGGCCGATCGTGCACACGGCGCGCGGACGCGTCTCCGCGGACTTCGTCGTGGCCGCCTGCAACGCGTATCTGGACGGCCTCATCCCGAAGCTCTCGGGCACCGTGATACCGGCCGGCAGCTACATCATCGCCACCGAGCCGCTGTCCGAGGAACGGGCCCGCGAGATCCTGCCGCAGGACTCGGCCGTCTGCGACCAGCGGGTGGCACTCGACTACTTCCGCCTGTCGGCGGACCGCCGGCTCCTGTTCGGCGGTATGTGCAATTACTCCGGCCGCCGGCCGAAGAGCATCCGCGCCAGCCTGGAGCCGAACATGCTGACGGTGTTCCCCCAGCTCGCCGGCACTGCCATCGACTACGAGTGGGGCGGTGACATCGGCATCAGCATCAACCGCATCCCCCAGCTCAACCGGCTGGGGACGAACATCTACTATGCCCAGGGCTACTCCGGCCACGGCGTCGCGCCCACCCACCTGGCAGGCCGCGTACTGGCGGAGGCCATCGCCGGTCAGGCGGAGCGCTTCGACGTCTTCGCCCGCGTCCGTCACTGGCGCCTGCCGGGCGGGCGCTGGTTCGCCAATCCGGCGCTGGCGCTGGGCATGCTGTATTACCGGCTGCGGGAGATCCTCTGAGCGGCCGGGCCAAGGAAAGGGGAGAGACGTCATGACCGAAGCCAATCCGATGCAGGCGGCCGAAGCCGGCCTGCCGAACCTCGAGCCGTTCTGGATGCCGTTCACGGCCAACCAGTACTTCAAGCGCAATCCGCGGATGATCTCCCGGGCCGAAGGCGTCTATTGCTGGACCCACGACGGCAAGCGGCTGCTGGACGGCGTCGCGGGGCTGTGGTGCTGCAACGCGGGCCACTGCCATCCGCGCATCGTGCAGGCGGTGAAGGACCAGATCGACACGCTGGACTACGCGCTCGCCTTCCAGGTCGGTCACCCGA
>CAYQZN010000478.1:0-1606 GCA_964421805.1 uncultured Woeseiaceae bacterium | reverse complement strand
GGTTGAGCTCCTTCTTGTCGGCGATGGAGCGGGCCGCCGCCGAGCGCACCTCGACGAGGGTGTCTTCCATTTCCTGGATCATCAGACGAACGATCTTCTCCGGATCCTCCGCCTTCTCCAGGATGGCGTTGATGTTGGAGTTAACGATGTCGCTGAATCGCGAAAAAATGCCCATAGCGCATTCCTCAGTTGTTTGCCTTTGCAACCTGGATATAGCAGGTTCCGTGCCAGGCCGGGATCATTATCCCAAGTTATTGTTTTATATAGTATTTGGCTATCGTCAGGACGAATTGCCCAAGCTTTGGAATTAGTCATTCTTACGAATTATTAGTAATATTGGCGACAATATAGCGGAAATTACAAAGCATGGACGAACGCCAGAAACAACCCATTATCGGCGAGGCGCCCGCCTTCCTGGAGATGCTCGAGCACGTCTCGCGGGCAGCGCCGCTCGCGAAGCCGGTGCTGGTCGTCGGCGAGCGCGGCACCGGCAAGGAGCTGGTGGCCTCCCGGCTGCACTTCCTGTCGGAACGCTGGGAGCAGCCCCTGGTGAAGGTGAACTGCGCGGCGCTGACCGAGAGCATCCTGGAGTCGGAGCTGTTCGGGCACGAGGCCGGTGCGTTCACCGGCGCGGTCAGGAGGCACGTGGGTCACTTCGAACGTGCCGACGGCGGCACCCTGGTGCTCGACGAACTGGCCACCGTTCCCATCCGCACGCAGGAGAAGATTCTCAGGGTGATCGAGTACGGCGAGTTCGAGCGCGTCGGCGGCAGCGAGACCCTGCAGGTGGACGTGCGCATCGTCGGCTCGACCAACGAGGACCTGCAGGCCCGGGTCGACGACGGCCGCTTCCGGGCGGACCTCCTCGACCGGCTGGCCTTCGACGTGATCACGG
The DNA here is from genome assembly GCA_964421805.1 of uncultured Woeseiaceae bacterium. GTDB lineage: Bacteria > Pseudomonadota > Gammaproteobacteria > Steroidobacterales > Woeseiaceae > Lentisalinibacter. The sequence goes on along the minus strand of CAYQZN010000478.1, from coordinate 711 downwards.
TGCCGCCGCTGAGGGAGCGGACCGACGACATCCTGCCGCTGGCCTACACCTTCGCGGTCAATATGACCGCCGAGCTGCGCCGGGCCTACTTCCCCGGCTTCACGGCCCGCGCCGCCTCCGCACTGCTCCGCCACCGCTGGCCGGGTAACGTGCGGGAGCTGAAGAACGCCATCGAGCGCTCCGTGTACCGCAGCGAGGACCCCGACGCGAAGATCGCGGAGATCGCCTTCGACCCCTTCGACTCCCCGTTCAGGCTGCGCGCCGAAACGCAACGGGAAGCGGCCGCGGCGCCGTCTGCCGCCGCGACCCGGGACAAACCGCGCCTGCCCACGGATCTCAAGGAGCGGCTGGCGGAGCTGGAGATTGCGCTGGTGCGGGCCGCGCTCGAGAAGGCGCGCTACAACCAGCGCGTGGCCGCCGGGCTGCTCGGCCTCACCTACCACCAGTTCCGCGGCTGCCTGAAGCGCCATGACATCCCGTCCCGGCCCGACGGCGCCGTGCGCCGCCAGTCCCGCCGCCGCAGGCCGGCCGCCGCCCCGGCGGAAACCGATTGAGCGGGACACGACGGTGAGCCGGCCGTGAATCGGGTTTCGGCAGCCGGCCCTCGATGGGCTACTATCTCCCTTTAGGCCCCGCAGGCCTTCCAGGCCACCAGAGAACCGCATAGAAGGCGCCAGACCGCTAGCAGCGACTCCAAGACCACCGGACCAA
>CAYQZN010000477.1:0-1612 GCA_964421805.1 uncultured Woeseiaceae bacterium | reverse complement strand
AATTGCGCCACGGCGAGTGGATCCGGCAGGCCGAGTCGCAGCTGAAATCGAGACGCTTCACGAATCCGCTGTTCGCGCTCGTGGTCGTGTTCGCGTTCCTGTTCGGCGGGTCGTTGTATCTGTTCGAGAACCTGCCGGTCATGGCGGGCGATCCGATGTACGCGATCAAGATCACCGTGGCCAGCTTCTTCGCGGTAAGCCTCGGCTTCATTCTCTCGGTGTGGTGGAATGCCACCTCGCGCTTCGACGCGAAGCTGCGGGAGGCCGAGCGGATAGACCGGGAATACCGCGAACTGCTGATCGGCTTCTCGGACAGCCTGTTCGACATCATCAACGCGCTGAACACGCTGGCGACGAAGCCGCCGAAGCCGTTCGTGGTGGCCACCGAGTTCCTGCTGGGCGAGTACATCCACCTGCTGCAGAGCCAGCTGCAGCGCTACGGTGACTACATCGCCGGACTGGGCTTCGACGCGACGGGCTTCCTCGACGAGAAGATCCGCATCTTCGAGGGCATCCGCGAGCGGGCCAGCCTGTCCATCAAGGGCATGCCGAAGGAGATCGAGTCGCTGTTCGTGGACAGCCTGAATCTGCAGACCGAGAAGCTGCTCGATCCGCAGGCGCGGCGTCAGAAGAACCTGCAGGAGACGCTGGCGGACCTCGGCACTGCCGAGAAGGGACCGGAACTCAAGCGCGCCGGCTAGCGCCTGACCCGGCCTACCAGCTCCACCGTCGTGCCCTTCTCGGACACGGCGGTGGCGCTGCCCGTGATGCGGAAGGCGCTGTGCCCGGCCGCATCGCTAAGCACCAATATGCGTCCCGCGGCGCCCCGGCTCGCGGTCGGCAGGTCGACGAACTCGACCGGCTCCGTCGCCGCCACGGCTCCGGCGAGTGCCAACGTATCGGTCAGCTCCGGCCAGATGCCCGCCGGCAACTCGCGCAGAGACAGCCCTGCCTGCGCAGGCCGAACGCGGATCGTGACGTCGATCGGCTCCACGGTGACCCACGTCAGGCCGGAGATACCCGCCGCCTGGACCGGGCCGGTGCCGATACGGCGAAGGACGGCATCCGATGCGACCAACTCCCGGCCCAACGGCTCGCCGGCGGCCGGCTCGGGCGATATTTCGGACCCGCCCACGGCGATCTCGAGGGTCGCGGTGCTGCGGCGTTCCTCCCGGTCCGTCAGCGTCACCAGGAAGAGATAGCTGCCGTCAGCCGTCAGCCGCGTGTTGATGTAGCCGCTGAAATCCAGCGTGACGTCGTAGGCCTGCAGCGGACGGCTCTCCAGCCCGAACAGCGGGAACAGGGAACGATCCGCGGTGGTGGCCAGATCCGCCTCGAAATCACCCTGCCGTATCACCAGGGAGGCGATGCGCGCGGGCGCCTCGGCCCGCAGGCGTACCGGCGGGAAATTACCCGGCTCGCCGCGCTGTGTGCTCGTGATGGCGAAGCCCTGGGCGGTGAGGCGGGGTGAATCGGCCGCAATTGCGGCGGTAGTCAGCGTCAGGCAGAGCAAAAAGCAGACGGGTAAGCGGCGGTTCATGGCTGGCTGTTCTCGTTTCGCCGTCGCGGCGGAAGATCGTGGCTGAGGGTCGGGGCTGAGGGTCGGGGCTGA
>CAYQZN010000476.1:0-1618 GCA_964421805.1 uncultured Woeseiaceae bacterium | reverse complement strand
GTCGAGGTCCGCAGCTGACCGCAGCTGACCTCAGCTGATCGGGGGGCGCCGCACCGGACTTTGGAAGACATCACCCAATGGGTCCGGCGGACCTTCGACTACGAGTTCGGCGATACCACGCTGCTCGAGCGCGCACTCACGCATCGCAGCGCTCCGGGCCGCAGTAACGAGCGGCTGGAGTTCCTGGGCGATGCGGTGCTCGACTGCGTCATCTCCGATGCCCTGATCTCGCTCCGCCCCGACGCCGAAGAGGGCGAGCTGAGCCGGCTGCGTTCGCGCCTGGTGCGCGACCATTCCCTGGCCCAGATCGCCCGGCAGCACGGCCTGGGCGAGCACCTGAAGCTCGGCTCCGGCGAGATGAAGAGCGGCGGCTTCCGCCGCGACTCCATCCTCGCCGACGGGCTGGAGGCGCTGCTGGGAGCGATCTTCCGCGACGGCGGCTACTTGCAGGCCGAGCGGGTGGTGCGCCGCCTCTATGCGCGCCACCTCAAGCATCTGCCCGAGGGCGACTCGCTGAAGGATCCGAAGACCCGCCTGCAGGAATGGCTGCAGGCCCGCGGGCTGCCGCTGCCCGCCTACGAGCTGATCGGCGCCAGCGGACCGGCGCACGCGCAGCGTTTCGAGGTCCGCTGCCGGCTGGTGCAGCCCCACGGTGACGCGACGGCGAGCGGCGCGAGCCGCCGGGAGGCGGAACAGGAGGCCGCGCAGCGGCTGCTTGCTTCCCTGGCCGCCGGCTCGCCATCATAGGACCCCATGTCGGAACAAGAGCAGCAACAGGATCACCGATGCGGTTTCGTGGCCGTCGTCGGGCGGCCGAACGTGGGCAAGTCCACGCTGATCAACCGTATCGTCGGCCGCAAGGTGAGCATCGTCACGCCGCGGCCGCAGACCACCCGCCACCGCATACACGGCATCACCGAGCGGGAGGGCGCGCAGATCGTCTTCGTGGACACGCCGGGCCTGCACGGCCAGCAGCCGCGCGCCATCAACCGGGCGATGAACCGGGCGGCCACCGGTGCGGCCGCGGAGGCGGATCTGTTGCTGTTCATGTTCGACGCCAGGGGCTGGCGCGGGGCGGACCAGATGGTGCTGGATCGTATCCGTGACTCGGGCCATCCCGTCATCGCGATCGCCAACAAGGCCGATCTGGTCCGGCCGAAGGAGCGTCTGCTGGAGACGCTGGCCCGGGTCGCCGACAAGGGGGAATTCGCCGAGATCGTGCCGCTGTCGGCGCGAACGGGCGACAACGTGGACCGCCTGCTCGCCCTCATCCCCCGCTACCTGCCGGTCTCGCCGCCGCTGTACGACCGGGATACCGTTACCGACCGCAGCGAGAGCTTCATGGCCGCGGAGCTGATCCGCGAGAAGCTGATGCTGAGGCTGCGCGACGAACTGCCCTACGGGCTCACCGTGGTCATCGAGAAGTTCGGCCGCGCCCGCAACGGCTACGAGATCGACGCCGTCGTGTACGTGGACAAGCCGTCCCACAAGGGGATCGTGGTCGGGCGGGGCGGCGGCGTCCTGAAGGCGGTGGGCACCTCCGCGCGGCGGGAGCTGAAACGGATGCTGGGCGCGCCCGTGCACCTGGAGCTGTGGGTCAAGGTGCGCGAGAACTGGG
>CAYQZN010000475.1:0-1639 GCA_964421805.1 uncultured Woeseiaceae bacterium | reverse complement strand
CTCCTCGCCGACTTCAACCATCTGCTCATCGCCGTAGTGCATGGGGCTCCGCAGGCAGCGGCCGGCGGGGAGCTGCCGACTCTGCATATTATGGTGGCGAAACGGCCTAACCCGCAAATGACCCGCCGGGCTATGATGCCGGGCCATACCGTATGCAGGGGGAGAGACCGATGACGACATTCGCCCGGAGTTTCGCTGCGAGCCTGCTGCTGATCGTGGCCGGCACCTGCGTCGCGGCCGAACCGGTCGACCCGGTCGACCCGGAGCACCGGCAGGCGTTCGACGCACTGGAGAAGTTCGTCGACGGCATGGTCAAGCCGCTGATGCAGGACAACAAGAGTCCTTCGGGCACGGTGGCCGTCCGGCACCGGGGCGAGCTGATCTTCGCCAGGGGCTACGGTTACCAGGACGTGGAGCAGCAGATCCCCGTCGATCCGGCGACTACCCTGTTCCGCCCGGGCTCCACCTCCAAGCTGTTCACGTGGGTGGCCGTGATGCAGCTCGTCGAGCAGGGCAGGCTGGACCTCGATGCCGACGTGAACACCTATCTGGAGACGTTCCGGATCGAGGACACGTTCGACGAGCCGATCACGCTCCGCCACATCCTCACCCATACCGCGGGGTTCGAGGACGGCGGCTTCGGCTACCTGATCATCGACGACCCCGACCGCATCATGCCGCTGGCGGAGTCGATGAAGCGCTACCAGCCGGAGCGGGTGAACCCGCCGGGTGCCCAGACGGCCTATTCCAACTATGCGACGGCCCTGGCCGGGCTGATCGTGGCGAACGTCTCGGGCACGTCGTTCAACGACTACGTGCGCGAGAACATCTTCGAGCCCCTCGGCATGACCCGCTCAAGCTTCGAGGAGCCGCTGCCGGAGGATTTGGCCGACGACATGGCGACGAGCTATGGCGTCGAGGCCGGCCGCTTCGTCGAGAAGCCGTTCGAGATCATCTCCAATTTCGGCCCCGCCGGCGCGATGTCCGCGACGGCGACGGACATGGTGCGCTTCGGCCAGGCGCTGCTGAACGGCGGCGAGCTGGATGGGGTACGCATACTCGAGCCTGGCACCGTCGAGCAGATGCTGGCTCCCGCCTTCAGCCACGACGACCGGCTGATGGGCATGGCGCTCGGCTTCTATGCCACGGACTACAATGGCTTCCGCGTGGTCGGGCACGGCGGCGACACGCGCTGGTTCCACTCCTATCTGGGCATCGATCCGGAGAACGAACTCACCTTCTTCGTCAGTTTCGGCGCCGGCGGCGGCAGCCCCGTGCGCTCGGCGTTCGCCCCGGCGTTCTATAACGAGTACTTCCCGCAGGAACAGGAGCGGCCCGAGCCTCCCGCGGACTTCGCCGAGCGCGCCGCGCGCTACGCCGGCACCTACGGCTTCTGGCGCACGAACTTCTCCACCATCGAGAAGGCGTTCCGCATGACCGGCGTCGTGCAGGTGGCGCCGACGGAGGAGGGCACTCTCGTGGTGGCCCTCGGCGACGGCGCCAAGCAGTACGTCGAGGTGGAAGAGAACCTGTTCCGCCAGCTCAATCCCAATATCGCGCTGCTGGGCGGCGTCAGCCCGGCCCTGATGGCTTTCCAGGAGAACGAGCAGGGCGAGATCACGGGTTTCGTGCTCGACGG
>CAYQZN010000474.1:0-1645 GCA_964421805.1 uncultured Woeseiaceae bacterium | reverse complement strand
TGCGCTGGATCATCGACCGCTGCGAGGGCCGCGCCGATGCCGTCGAGACCCCGGTAGGCCTGCTGCCGAAGAAAGGCGACATCGACACCGAGGGCCTCGACATCGAGCCGGACGTGATGGCGTCGCTGCTCGCCGTCGACCCGGCACAGTGGCAGGCGGAGATGGCAGCGGTGGGCGAGTATCTGCGCTCGTTCGGCGAGCGCACTCCCGAGCGCCTGCTGGCCGAACACGGCGCGGTGATGGAGAAGCTGGAAAGGGCTTCCTGAGCGGCGCGGGCCGCGGGACTCAGCGCACCAGCATGTAGTGGATGGCCAGCGGGCTGCCGGGCTTGGCAACCCGCCCCAGGCCGATGATGCCCTCACCGGCCAGTTCGGCGGAGTCGCGGCGCACGAAGATCTCCTCGCCCTGCATGGTCTGGATGAAGGTGCCGTTGGTGCTCTCGTCGACCAGGAAATAACGGTGCCGGCGCTTTTCCACCCGGGCGTGGATGCGCGAGATCAGATTGCCCTTCACCACCAGATCGTTCTCGTCGGCGCGGCCCATGGAGATGCTCGTGCGCTTCGCGTCCATCTCCACCTCCGTGCCGTTGTAGGAGAGGACGAGCTTCGCCGGCTTGTCGGCGCCCTGCTCCTCGAAGCCGATGGTCGGCAGCATGCTGGTGGCCTCCTCCGGCTGCCACAGCACCTCGTAGAGCGCCACCTCGTCGCGCTTGCCCTTCACCGTGGCGATGTCGATCTGGCGGACCAGCGCCTGCCAGTCCTCGTCCAGCTGCTGCACCATCGTGTCGGTGGTGATGATCTGGCGCGCCTTCGCCTGGGAGGTCATGCGATTCGCGGTGTGCACCGCGGAGCCGAAGATGTCCCGGTTCTCCTGCACCACGGGGCCGAAATGGCAGCCGATGCGGATGGAGACCTTGTGGCCCTCGCCGATCAGCTCCTCGTTGTCGCTGATGCGCTTCTGCATGGCGGCGGCCGCACCGATGGCCGCGTTCGCCGTCGGGAAGGTGGCCATCACCTCGTCGCCCATCGTCTTGATGACCGTGCCGCCGGTCTCCTCGGTGGCGGCCTTCATGATCTCCAGGCACTCGGCCACGGTCTCGCGGGCGCGATCGTCACCCAGGGTCTCGTAGAGCTGGGTGCTGCCGACGACGTCGGCGAAGAGTATGGCGACTTCAGCGTCTGTGGTCATTGTGTGTCCGAAAGCCTTTGCTGCCGGCGGGATACGCGGGGAAGCTTATCCGGTTTCCCGTTCGATTATACGCAGACAAGGTCGCTGACCGACACCCATTATGTCCAATCCGACGGCAGCCGGCCCCGCAGTGCCTATTTCTCCGCCACGATGTAGACGATCCAGGCGGGGTCCGGCTCGCCTTGCGACTCGGGGGTGAACTCCCCGTTGCCCTCGCCGTCCTCGTCCTCGCCTTCCCAGTAGACGGTGGCCTTGCTGAAGCCGGCCTCCAGCAGCAGCTCGCGGATCTCGGGCAGCGTCCACAGGCGCCACTCGTAGCTGTAGGCCTTCTTCATCTTCGAGCCGTCCGGGAACTTGAAGTGGATGTGGCACTTCATGAAACCGGTCACGGGGTGGTATTCCGCCTGGTGCCACACGTAGGTGAAGTCGTCGTGCTCGGTCTCCTCCTTCACCACGT
>CAYQZN010000473.1:0-1660 GCA_964421805.1 uncultured Woeseiaceae bacterium | reverse complement strand
AGGAGAAGATGCCCGGCGTCGAGCTGATCCTCACGCGCCTGCATGCCGGCGGCAAGTTCTCCAACAAGAACTACCAGTTCTCCGGCGGCCTGCACGGCGTCGGCGTCTCGGTGGTAAACGCCCTGTCGAAGAACCTGGAGATCTGGATCCGCCGGGACGGCAAGGAATACAACATCTCCTTCGCGGGCGGGAAGAAACGCAGCAAGCTGGAGGTGGTCGGCAGCGTCGGCAAGCGCAATACGGGCACCACCATCCGCTTCTGGCCCGACCCCCAGTATTTCGACTCGCCGAAGGTCTCCCTGTCGCGGCTGCGCCACGTGCTGAAGGCGAAGGCCGTGCTCTGTCCCGGGCTCACCGTGCGGCTCACCGTCGAGAAGACGAAGGAGACCGAGGAGTGGTGTTACCAGGACGGTCTCGAGCAGTACCTCACCGAGGCCGCGGGCGGCGCGGAGCACCTGCCGGAAACCCCGTTCTCCGGCAGCATGAGCGGTAACCAGGAGGCGGTGGACTGGGCGCTGTACTGGCAGGCCGGCCAGGGTGACCAGGGCGGTACCGGCGTGGGCGAATCCTACGTCAACCTCATCCCGACCCTGCAGGGCGGCACCCACGTCAACGGCCTGCGCACCGGCCTCACGGACGCCGTGCGCGAGTTCTGCGAGTTCCGCAGCATCCTGCCCCGGGGCGTGCGCCTCGCGCCGGAGGACGTCTGGGACGGCGTCGACTACGTGTTGTCGGTGAAGCTGGAGGATCCCCAGTTCTCCGGCCAGACCAAGGAGCGTCTCTCTTCCCGCCAGTCGGCCGCGTTCGTCTCCGGCGTGGTGAAGGACAGTTTCGGCCTGTGGCTGAACCAGCACCCGGAGATCGGCGAGAAAATCGCGGAACTGGCCATCGGCAAGGCCCAGCGGCGCCTGAAGGCGGCCAAGAAGGTGGTGCGCAAGCGCGTGGTGTCCGGCCCCGCGCTGCCCGGCAAGCTCGCCGACTGCACCAGCCAGCAGCCGGAGCTCTCGGAGATCTTCCTGGTGGAGGGCGACTCCGCCGGCGGCTCGGCCAAGCAGGCGCGCAACCGGGAGACCCAGGCGGTGATGCCGCTCAGGGGCAAGATCCTGAACACCTGGGAGGTGGATACGGCGGAGATCCTGGGCTCCCAGGAGGTGCACGACATCAGCATCGCGCTCGGCGTCGACCCGCTCAGCGGCGACACCGCCAACCTGCGCTATCACAAGATCTGCATCCTGGCGGATGCCGACTCCGACGGCCAGCACATCGCGACCCTGCTGTGCGCCCTGTTCCTGCGGCATTTCCCGGACCTGGTGGCGGCGGGCCGCGTCTACGTCGCCATGCCGCCGCTGTACCGCATCGACGTGGGCAAGGAGGTCTACTATGCGCTGGACGAGGGCGAGCGCCGCGGCATACTGGACTCCCTGGCCGCGGAGAACCGCAAGGCGAAGATCGCGGTGACCCGCTTCAAGGGCCTCGGCGAGATGAGCCCGGCCCAGCTCCGCGAGACCACCATGAACCCGGATACGCGGCGGCTGGTCCAGCTCACCGTCGAGGGCAAGGAGCAGACCGACCAGCTGATGGACATGCTGCTCGCCAAGAAGCGCTCCTCCGACCGGCGCCGCTGGCTGGAGCAGAAGGGCAACCTGGCGGACGTCTGACG
>CAYQZN010000472.1:0-1665 GCA_964421805.1 uncultured Woeseiaceae bacterium | reverse complement strand
AGGTCTCGCGGGCGGCGACGAACTCGCCGAGCTGGTTGCGGGTGGTCGCCAGCGAGTAGAGCGTCAGCGGGAGGACCGGGTCCGCGCGGCCGACGCTCCGGATGCGTCGCTCGATGGACTCCTCGTAGGTCTCCACCGCCTTGCGGTAGTCGCCCATCTCGTAGAAGACGAGGCCCGTATTGTGCAGCGTGCTGGAGATGGCGGCGTCGTTCGGTGCGGGCTGCGCCTTCTGGATGCGCAGGATCTCGCGGTAGAAGCCAGCCGCCTGCTGCAGCTCGCCACGCCGCCAGTGGCACAGGGCCAGCGAGTTGATGCCCGGCGCGAGGGACGCATCGTCGGCATCCAGCAGCGCATGGCGTATGTCGTAGGATCGCTGCGCCCAGCGGCACATGGTCTCGTTGTCGCCCTCCGCATTCGCCACGGCCGAGAGCATGCTGGCGATCTGCGCCACGGGCATCGAGACGCTGCCCTGTTCACGCTCCCTTATCGCGAGGGAACGCTCCAGCGCCGCCCTGGCGGCTTCGTAGTCGCCGGTGATGCGCAGAATCTTGCCCTGCACGTACAACGCCATCGCCACGTCCGGATTCTCGCCCGGACGCCCTGCTGCCAGCAGCGACAGCGCCTCGTCGATCAGCGTACCGGCCTCCTCCATACGACCGATCGACGAGTAGACATCTGCGATGGTCGTGAGGAGCCGCCCCTGCACGCGGGGGGCGAGGTCGGCATCCTCGCGGATGCGCTCGGCGCCCCTCCGGACGATGTGGTCGAGGGTGACCGTGCCGTCCTGACCGCGGTAAGGGTTGCGGGCATCGAGCAGAGAGACCAGGAAATCTGCGGTCTGCTGCGCGGTCGCCCTTTCGGCGGCGAGCCGAGCCGTGTAGAAGGTCGTGAGCCCTACCACTGCCGCGAGCAGCGCGGCGGCGATGCCCACCGGCAGCCGGTGGCGGCGCAGGAACTTGCCGGCCACGTAACCGAAACTGTCGGGCCGCGCCTGCACGGGCATGTTCGCCAGGTAGCGCCGCAGGTCGTCGGCGAACGCGGACACCGATTCGTAGCGGCGCTCCGGCTCCTTGCGCAGGGCCTTCAGCAGGATGACGTCCAGATCGCCCTTCAGTGCACGGCGCTGCCGCTCCACCCAGCGCTCGCTGCGGCCGCCCGTCCGGGCCTCGGCCTCGCGGGGGTGGTCGGACGTCACGGCCGCGCTGGGCCGCTCCGCAGGCGTATACAGGATGGCGCGGGCAACGTCCGCGGGCCGCTCCGACGTCTCCGTGTAAGGCATCCTTCCGGTCAGCAGCCGGTAGGCGAGCAGGCCGAGGCCGTAGACGTCCGCGGCAGTGGTGATCGGCTGGCCGGCGATCTGCTCGGGGCTGGCGTACAACGGCGTCATGATGCGCTGGTCGGCCCGGGTGAGATCGTTGCCGGCGGCGTCCTCGGCCAGCAGCTTGGCGATGCCGAAGTCGACGAGCTTCGGCACGCCCTGCCGGTCGATGAGAATGTTGCTCGGCTTGATGTCGCGGTGGATCACGAGCTTGCGATGCGCGTACTGCACGGCATCGCAGACCTTCAGCAGCAGCCGCAGAATCCCCTCGTTGTCCAGCGCGTTGTCGCGACAGTAGTGCTCGATGCTGACACCGTCCACGTACTCCATGGCGATGTAGGGCACGC
>CAYQZN010000471.1:0-1682 GCA_964421805.1 uncultured Woeseiaceae bacterium | reverse complement strand
TGGCGTCTTCGCGGCCGTCGTCGGCGCGGTAGTAGCCGCGCCGCCGCCCGATCGGTCGGAAGCCGTACTTGCGGTAGAGGCGCAGCGCCGCCTCGTTGGAGGGGCGCACCTCCAGCAGCATCTGATGCACCGCTGCATTGCGGGCGCGGCTGATCAGCTCGGCCAGCAGCAGCTCGCCGAAGCCGTAGCGGCGCCAGTGCCGGTCCACGCAGAGATTCAGCAGGTGCGCCTCGCCGGCAGCCACCGACAGGATCCCATAGCCCCGCGGCTCGCCCTCCGCCTCGATGACGAGGCACGTATAGCCGGCCAGCAGGCAGTCGCGGAATATGCCCCGGCTCCACGGGAACTCGTAGCTGCGGCGCTCGATGTCGGCCACCAGCGCCAGGTCGCCCGGCAGCATGGCGCGCATCTGCGGCGCCGGTTCGCGGACGACGGAATTCATGCGCCCTCCCCGGCCAGCAGCTGCCTGGCCCGGCACAGGTCCTGCCAGGCCTTGCGTTTCTGAGTCGGGCTGCGCAGCAGATAGGCCGGATGATAGGTCACGACCACGGGGATGTCGGCCTCCGGGAAGCGATGCGCCCGGGTCCGCAGGCGCCCGATCGGCTCCTCACTCTCCAGCAGGTCCTGGGCGGCGATGCGGCCGACGGCCAGGATGACCCGCGGACGCACCAGGGCGATCTGGCGGCGCAGATAGGGGCGACACTCCGCGGACTCCTCGGGCCGCGGGTCCCGGTTGCCCGGCGGCCGGCACTTCAGGATGTTGGCGATGAAGACATCGTCGCGTCCCAGGCCCAAAGAGCGCAGCATCTCGTCCAGCAGCTTGCCGGCGCGGCCGACGAAGGGCTCGCCGCGGCGGTCCTCCTCGGCGCCGGGCGCCTCGCCGATGAGCATGAGCCGGGCGTCCGGATTGCCGACGCCGAACACCGTCTGCATCCGGCCCTCGTGCAGACCGCAGCGGGTGCAGCCCACGACACGGGCGCGCAGCGCCTCCCAGCCGTCGCCGGCGGGGTCCGCGGCGGCCGGCGGGGCCTCCGCCGGCACTGCCCCCCGGGCAGACGACGCGGCCGCCGCCAACGCCGCGGCCTCCGCGGCCGGTTCGTCGGCCCCGGCCGCCGCCCCGTCCCGCAGCACCCAGACGTCGATGCCGAGCGCACGCAGATAGGCCAGCCGTTGCGCCTCGCCCGCCGTGGTCACGCTTTCGCCTCCTTGCGCCGGCGTCGGCGCCACAGCCAGAACGCCGGGCCGGACAGCGCATAGCCGGTGAACATGGTGAACAGCACCACCGGCGGCTCCAGCGAGATCAGTATGAGCACCAGCGGAATGACGAGCAGGTAGGGAAAAGAGATGCGGCTGCCCAGGTTCAGCTCCTTGAAGCTGTAGTAGCGCAGATTGCTCACCATCAGGGCGCCGGCCATGGCGGTAATGAAGAACGCCAGCGCCAGGCCGCCCAGCCCCGCGATGTCGTGGCGCACGCTGAGCCAGACGAATCCCGCCACCATGCCGGCCGCCGACGGGCTGGCCAGCCCGACGAAGAAGCGCTTGTCCTGGGAACCCGGCGAACTGTTGAAGCGCGCTAGGCGCATGGCCGCGGCCACGGCGAACAAAAATGCGACCAGCCAGCCCACGCGGCCCCAGGCTATGCTGTATTCCGCGAGCCGCGCCACGCCCCACTGGTAGACCAC
>CAYQZN010000470.1:0-1690 GCA_964421805.1 uncultured Woeseiaceae bacterium | reverse complement strand
ATCACCGGCCATTCGATGGAGTCGTAGAGCTGGCGCAGGGGCAGCACGCCCGTCGCCACCATGCCGACTACGGCGGCGGCGAGCGCCACCGTGAGGTCGAGCACGCCGAGGCTTGCCACTGCAATGGCCGCGGCGAAAATAGCCAGCGCGATCCCCGATTTCCTCCGCTGCAGAGACGGCAGGTCTTTCTCGGCCAGCGGCAGGCAGCCCATCCAGTGGGCCACCGTCGACAGCTGCTCGGACGGGCCCATCAGCAGCAGCACGTCGCCGGGCTCGATGTCCACCTTGCGCACCCGGTCGCGGAAGCGCTTGCCCCGGCGGGCCACGCCCATGAGCGCGACGCCGTGGCGGTAGAGCAGCCTGAGCGAGTTGGCCGAGCGCCCGGCGATGCGGGCGCCCACCGGCACCGCCACCTCCATGAGCCCCAGATCCTCAGGCTTCTCCACGTCCTCGGTCTTCGGCTTGCCGCTCAGCTCCAGCTCGAGCGCGTCGGCGAGGCTGCCGATGCCCTCGGGGTTGGCCTCCACCACCAGGATGTCGCCCTTGCGGATCTCCACGGTGCGGGCAAAGCCGGGCATGCGCTTGCCCTGGCGTACCAGCCCGATGATGGCGGCGTCGTTGTCCTCTGCCGCCTCGTCCAGTTCGCGGACCCGTTTGCCGATTACTGCGGACTCTTCCGGTACTTCGACTTCGGCGATGAAGCCCGTCAGCACGTCGCCGTCCGGCTGGGGTTTCATCTCTCCTTCCGGCAGCAGCCGCCAGCCCACGAGTACCACGAAGGCGACCCCGACCACTGCGCAGGCGAGCCCCACCGGGGTGAAGTCGAACATCTGGAACGGCGTGCCGAGGGCATCGGCCCGGTACTCGGCAATAACGATGTTCGGCGGCGTCCCGATCAGCGTGACCATGCCGCCGAGGATGCTGGCGAAGGACATCGGCATGAGGGTGCGGGCGGCGGTGCGCTTGGCTTTCCTCGCCGCCTCGATGTCCACCGGCATCAGCAGCGCCAGCGCCGCTACGTTGTTCATCAGCGTGGACAGGGAGGCGGACAGGGAGGCCATCACGGCGATATGGGCGCCGAGGCGGCGGGACTTGTCCACCAGGTAATACACGACCAGGTCGACCACCCCGGCATTGGACAGCGCGCGGCTCAGCACCAGCACCAGGGCGATTACGATGGTCGCCGGGTGACCGAAGCCGGAGAACGCCTGGTCGCTCGGCACCAGGTTCGCGATCACCGCGATGACCAGTGCGCCGAAAGCGACGATGTCGTAACGCCAGCGCCCCCAGATCAGCATCACCAGGACGCCGGCCATCAGCGCGAACAGCAGCGTGACTTCCAGGTTCACGGCCGGGTTATTCCGCTAGCGGTTATCCAGCCTGCAATCGCGTCCACCACGGGACCGGGGCGCTTTACCCAGCCGAAGTGGGCGTTACTCGACTCGCGGAAGACCTCGTGGTCCAGGTGGAGCCGCGTCGTCCGCTCCGGTGGCAGCTTCGACGCCAGGTGATCGGCGGCCGTCGCCGGCGCGAAGTCGTCGCCGGCGACGGAGATCAGGAGTGCCGGCTCGCGCATCCGGCCGAGCGCCGCCTCGTAGTCCGTGTCCGAACCCTTCGCCCGATAACGGCCGGTGCGGGCCTGATGCGCCCAGTCGGCCACCAGGCTGCGGGCTTCCCGGCCGCCGAAACC
>CAYQZN010000469.1:0-1692 GCA_964421805.1 uncultured Woeseiaceae bacterium | reverse complement strand
GCGGCGAGAGTTTCTGGACCATCAGCCGCAAGTACGGCGTGGGCGTGCGGGAACTCGCCAAGTGGAACGGCATGGCGCCGGGCGACACGCTGTCCGTCGGCCGCACGCTGGTGGTGCACAACGCTTCGGTGCGCGAGGCGCCGACGCCGACGGCCTCCATAGAGGGCAAGATGCGCAAGGTGCGCTACACGGTGCGCCGCGGAGATTCGCTGTCGCTGATCGCGTCACGGTTCCGTGTGACCGTGCGTGACATCACCCGCTGGAACAGCCTCGACCCGGCCAAGATCCTGCGGCCGGGCGACAAGATCACGATGTACGTGGACGTGACCGCCCAGTCGAGCTGACGCATGTAGGAGGGCCTTCAGGCCCGACCCCGCTTTCTCTTGGCGTAGGCCCGCCATCGGGTGGACAAGGATGGCGGGGACGCTCAGGCTCAATTCATCCCCGCGATCTCAGCCGCCAGCCCGGCAGGCCCGATCGCTTCCACATCGTTGCCAAGCGGGTACCTTTCCTCCCCCGCATAGACGACGAAACGCGCCTCCGGTTTCACATCCTCACAGGCACTGTGGAAACCCTTCGCGGGCTTCGGCTCCAGGCTGCGTTTGATTTCGATCGCCCACGGATCACGGCCCGGCAGCGAGAGAACCAGGTCGATTTCCGCACCGCCGGCCGCCCGGTAGAAAGACGCCTCGCTGCGCTCGGGGGCCACCAGTATCAGGTTCTCGATGACGAAGCCTTCCCAACTCTGGCCGACGACGGGATGCCCCAGAACGTCCTCGCGATCGACCAGGCCAAGCAGTGCATGAACGACCCCGCTATCCCGGACGTAGACCTTCGGCGATTTCACGAGTCTCTTGCCGATGTTCCGATGCCACGGCGGAAGACGCCGTACCAGCAAGAGGTCGACCAGGAGATCGAGATAGCTCGATACCGTCTTGCCGGTCACGCCGAGCCCGCGAGCCAGCGCGGCCGCGTTGAGCAGCCCACCCTGGGCATGCGCGAGCATGACCCAGAAGCGACGCAAGGTCTCTGCCGGCACCCGGGGACCGAGCTGGGGGACGTCACGCTCCAGGTAGGTCCGAATGAAGTTCTCCCGCCAGCGAAAACTCTGCGAATCATCTGCAGCCAGAAAGCTGTCCGGGAATCCTCCCCGGAGCCAGAGTGAAGCCGGGTCGGCGGGCTCGATCTCAAGCACGTCCAGGGGACCCAGTTCGAGGTAGGCGATACGGCCAGCCAGACTCTCGCCCGATTGCCTGAGAAGGTCCATGGAGGCGGATCCCAGCAAGAGGAAACGCCCCGATTTGCGTCCCTTGCGCCGCCCCCGGTCGATCAGACCGCGGAGGCTGCGGAAGAGATCGGGCACACGATGCACTTCGTCGAGGATGACGAGACGGTTCTCGTGCTCGGCCAGGTAGAGCTCCGGCTCCGCCAGTTTCGCCAGATCAGAGCGCGACTCGAGATCGAGATAAATGGAGTCCCGGTCGGCCGCAATCTGATGGGCGAGCGTCGTCTTGCCCACCTGGCGCGGCCCGAGGAGAGCAACAGCAGGGGATTCCTGCAGGAGCCCCTGTAACCGTTCTTGGAGTCGCCGCGTTAGCATCCTTGCAATTATGGATCGTTATTCCCGATTTGCAAGGATTTAGGAGAGCCTTCAGGCCCTCCCACATCGGTTCCTCAGTCGTCCAGCGACAT
>CAYQZN010000468.1:0-1704 GCA_964421805.1 uncultured Woeseiaceae bacterium | reverse complement strand
CGCCGAAGCGGTCCGGCTTCACCCAGGCCAGCACGCGCACGCCGGATTCCATGGGCACGGCCAGACGGGCGTTGAGGGCGTCGACGAAGTGCTTGCGGGCCAGCAGGCCGGTGGTGGGGTCGGCGGTGAGGGCCCGATGCACCATCTCGCCGGTCTCGCCGCCTTCCGGCGCCGACGGGGCGATGGAGACCCGGATGGCGGGCTCGCCGTCGTGCTCCGTCTTCTTCAGCTCGAGTTCGACCGCCAGATCCGTCCCGTCGCCGGTCACCGCCCGGGCCTGCAGGACGTCGTCCGTCCACTTGTCCTTGTCCGCGGCCACCAGCGCCCCCTTCAGCGGACCCTGGGAGGCGGGGGCGAAGCTGTCCATCAGCGGCATGCCCACCAGGGCGCTGGCGTCGGCGGCGCCGAAGAGCTCGAGCCAGGCCGGGTTTACGTCGACGACGATGCCTTCCTGCACGTAGGCGATCGCGTCCGCAGACTGATTCATGTAGGCGCGCAGCTGGCGCTTGTATTCCGTGGCCGTCTCCAGGGTGGCATTGAGCGCGCGCTCCATGCGGTGGTTCCTGAGTTCGCGCTCCAGGACGGCCTGCAGACGGTGGCGCTGATCGAACGAGACCAGGTCGCGGGCGCCCGCCTGCATGGCGGCGGCGATCGCGTCCTCGTCCACCACCCGGCCGATCAGCACCAGCGGCGTCTCCGGGGCGTAGCGGTCGCGCAGGCGGGCCACGTGGGTGACCTCGGCGACCTCCTCGTCGAACACCTGCAGGATCAGCTCCAGATCCTCGGCCAGCGCCTCCTCCAACTGCTCCGTGCTGCGCACCCAGACGCAATGGGCCGGGTGGCCCGCGTCGCGCAACGCGCTGTTAACGCGTTCGACGTTGTCCTGGGTCGCGGTAAGGACCGCCAGCGGTACGCCTGTCTTCTGGGTCAACCTGGAGGGCTCCGGTTACGGCTCGGCGGCGGCCGTGCAAGGCGTCGGGGGTGTCTGTGCTTACCCGAGATACAAGGCCAGCCCTAGTGCGTCCGGATACTACATCAGCGTTTCCGCCGGTTGTTTTCGGCGTCGCAAAAACGTGACACAGATCATGCCCGGACCGCGGCGGGCGCCACCGGATCGGCAGCCGCGGCGCCTTACGCCGGGTGCGTCCGTCGCGCTATCATGGCGGGATCGAGCACACTCCTCGCAGGAACAAGATGGCGACGACCTAATGGCAACATACAGCACCAACGAATTCCGCTCCGGCCTGAAGATCATCCTCGACGGCGACCCCTGCAACATCGTCGAGAACGAGTTCGTCAAGCCGGGCAAGGGCCAGGCGTTCAACCGGGTGAAGATCCGCAACCTGAAGACGGGGCGGGTGGTCGACAAGACCTTCAAGTCCGGGGACAGCGTGGAGGCCGCCGACGTGATGGAGACCGAGATGCAGTATCTCTACGCCGACGGCGAGTTCTGGCACTTCATGGTGCCCGACACCTTCGAGCAGTACGCGGCGGACGAGAACGCCATCGCCGAGGCGCGCCAGTGGCTGAAGGAGCAGGATACGTGCGTCGTGACCCTGTGGAACAACTCCCCGCTGGCCGTCGCGCCGCCGAACTTCGTCGAGCTCGAGATCACCGAGACGGATCCCGGCATTCGCGGCGATACCGCGCAGGGCGGCGTGAAGCCGGCGAAGCTGGAGACGGGTGCCACGGTGCGCGTGCCGC
>CAYQZN010000467.1:0-1722 GCA_964421805.1 uncultured Woeseiaceae bacterium | reverse complement strand
GATCAACACCGCCCGCGGCGCGCTGGTGGACACCGCCGCCCTGGCCGCGGCACTCACCGACGGACGTATCGCGGGCGCCGGCATCGACGTGCTGCCCCAGGAACCGCCGGTGGACGGCGACCCGCTGCTCGACTACCGGGGCGACAACCTGATCCTCACCCCCCACATCGCCTGGGCGGCCCGGGAATCCCGGCAGCGCGCCATCGAGGAACTCGCCGCCAATGCCCGTGCCTGGCTGGCCGGCAAGCCCCGTAACCGGGTGAGCTGAGTGTCGGCCGGCAGCGCGCTCGTCTGGTTCCGCCGGGACCTGCGACTCTCGGACAACCCGGCCCTGCGCCGGGCGGTGGACGAGAACGAAACCATCATCCCCGTCTTCATTCACGACGACGACGAGGGCGAGTGGACGCACGGCGCCGCCTCGCGCTGGTGGCTGCATCACAGTCTCGCCGCGCTGGACCAAGCGCTGCGGAGCAAGGGCAGCCGGCTGGTCGTCCGCCGCGGCGAGCCGCTGGCCGTGCTGCGCGAGCTCGCCGGCGACACCGGGGCCGACTCGGTGTACTGGAACCGGCTGTACGATCCCCATGTCGTGCAACGGGACACCGTCGTCAAGGAGGGGCTGGCCGAGGCCGGCATCCGCGCCCGCAGCGAGAAAGGGGGCCTGCTGCTCGAGCCGTGGGAGATCGCCACGGGCAGCGGCGACCCCTACCGGGTGTTCACGCCTTTCTGGCGGCGGGCGCAGCAGAATCTGCCCCCGCCTGACGCGCTGGAGGCGCCGCACACGGCGCGCCCGCCGGATTCCTGGCCCGCGTCGCTGCACCTCGCCGAACTCGGTTATCTGCCAGCCGTCGACTGGGCCGAGGGCTTGCGGGAACACTGGACTCCGGGCGAGGCGGGCGGCCGACAGCGGCTGGAGACCTTCGCCGACGGCGCGCTGCGTGACTACGACGAGACGCGGGACATCCCGGCGGTGGACGGCGTCTCCCGGCTGTCCCCCCACCTCCACTTCGGCGAGATCTCGCCGCGCCATGCCTGGCACCGGATCTGCGCCCGGGCGGAGGATTATCCCGACGGAACCGAGGCCTGGCTGCGCGAACTCGGCTGGCGGGAGTTCGCCCACCACGTGCTCTACCACTTCCCGCGCACGACCAACGAACCGCTGTACGAGAAGTACCGGGACTTCCCCTGGCGGGAAGACGGCAAGGACATGCTGCGGGCGTGGCAGCGCGGACGCACCGGCATACCGATCGTCGATGCCGGCATGCGCGAGTTGTGGCGCACCGGCTGGATGCACAACCGGGTACGCATGATCGTTGCCTCGCTGCTGGTAAAAAACATCCGCCTGCACTGGCTCGCGGGCGCGCGCTGGTTCTGGGATACCCTGGTGGACGCCGACCTCGCCAACAACACCATGGGCTGGCAGTGGTCCGCGGGCTGCGGCGCCGACGCCGCGCCCTATTTCCGCATCTTCAATCCGGTGCGCCAGGGCGAGCGCTTCGACGGCGACGGCAGCTACGTGCGCCGCTGGGTACCGGAACTCGAGCACCTGCCCGACCGCTACGTGCACGAGCCCTGGAAGCTGCCGGCGGAGGAGGCCCGCCGCATCGGCTTCACGCCAGGCGAGGACTATCCGCGGCCCATCGTCGACCTGAAGCAGTCCCGCAAGGAAGCCCTGGAAGCCCTCAAATCCGTGTAACCCACGTAGGAGGGCCTTCAGGCCCGATC
>CAYQZN010000466.1:0-1732 GCA_964421805.1 uncultured Woeseiaceae bacterium | reverse complement strand
CTGCGCGCGGCACGCCGGCGCACCGGCATGGCGAATCTCCTCTCGCGCCAGCCCTTCGGCGCTTACGAGTCCGCCTACGCAGATACCGACTGGGCACCGCAGGGCGCCATGACGGGCGGCCGCATGCTCTCGCAGCAGGCCGTGATCGAACGCCAGCGCGCGATCATCGAACGGCTGCGCGAGGACGGCGTGCTGCGCTGAGCCGGACAGAAACCGAACAGGGGGACCGAACATTGACCACACGAACACTGAAAGGCAGCTGCCTCTGCGGCGCGGTACGTTACGTCGTTGAAGGCGAGGCGCGGCGCTTCTACCACTGCCACTGCTCGCGCTGCCGCAAGGCGTCCGGCACGGGCCACGCGAGCAACCTGTTCGTCCGCGGGTCGCTGAGCTGGGAGGCCGGCGAGGATCTGCTGACGCACTACCGTGTGCCCGAGGCCGAACGCTTCGGCACCAGTTTCTGCAGCCGCTGCGGCTCGCGCATGCCGCGTTACATGGAGGCGGCCGGACTTGCCTTCATCCCTGCCGGGTCGCTGGACACAGAGCCCGACATACTGCCCCAGGCGCGGATCTTCACCGGCTCGCGCAGCGCATGGTCGTGCACCGCGGCGGCGTTGCCGGAGTTTCCCGAATACCCGGAGTAAGCTAGGGTCCACAACATTCCCACCAGACAAGACCGTTACACGAAGAGAGAGTCAGCGCATGAGCGACAAGAAAGAATTCGACCTGGTCCTGTACGGCGCCACCGGTTTCACCGGACGGCTGGTCGCCGAATACCTCGTCCAGCAGTATGGCGACGACCCGGGTCTCGCGTGGGCCATGGCGGGCCGCAGCGAGGAGAAACTCGCCGCCGTGCGTGACGAGATCGGCGCGCCTGAGGACACCCCGTTACTCGTCGCCGATGCGAGCGATCCGGCCTCGTTGCAGGCGATGGCGCAGCGCACGCGTCTCGTGCTGACCACCGTCGGCCCCTACCAGCTGTACGGCTCCGACCTGGTGGCCGTGTGCGCGAAAACCGGCACCGACTACGTGGACCTCTGCGGCGAGCCCGCCTGGATGCGCCACATGATCGACGAGCACGAGGAGCAGGCCACCGAGAGCGGCGCCCGCATCGTCTTCTCCTGCGGTTTCGACTCCATACCCTTCGATCTCGGCGTGTACTTCCTGCAGCAGGCGGCGAAGAAGGAGTTCGGCGCGACGGCGCCGCGCGTGAAAGGCCGGGTGCGCAAGATGAAGGGCGGGTTCTCCGGCGGCACGGCGGCGAGCCTGAAGGCCACCCTGGCCGCCGCCCAGAACAACCCGAGCGTGCTGGCCCTGCTGCGCGACCCCTTCGCACTGACGCCCGGCTTCAGCGGGCCGGAACAGCCGCGGGGCACGAAACCGGCGTATGACGAGTCGATGGACGTCTGGTGCGCCCCCTTCATCATGGCCCCCATCAACACGCGCAACGTCCACCGCTCCAACGCGCTGCTGGGGCACGCCTACGGCGAGGAGTTCGTCTACGACGAGATGCTGGTGGTCGGCCCGGGCGAGGAAGGCGAGGCGAAGGCGAAGGCGATTGCCAAGGCGGACGCACTCGGCGGCGACAACGCTCCCCAGCCCGGCGAGGGCCCCAGCAAGGAAGAGCGTGAGGCGGGCTCCTACGACGTGCTGTTCATCGGCGAGATGCCGGACGGGCGCGAGATCCGGGCCAGCGTCGGCGGCGACCTCGATCCCGGCTACGGCTCCACCT
>CAYQZN010000465.1:0-1735 GCA_964421805.1 uncultured Woeseiaceae bacterium | reverse complement strand
CTCGCCCCAGACTGCGAACTCGTTTCCGCTCGGTTCGGTGAAATGGAAGCGGCGTCCACCCGGAAAGGAGAATATCGGCTTGACGATTCGACCGCCTGCCGCTTCCACCTTTTCCCGGGTCTCCTCCAGACGCTCGCTGTAGAGAACGATCAGGGCGCTGCCGTTTTCCGTCGATGCAGCGGTGTCAGCCTCGTAGAAGCCGCCATCGAGGCCCTGATCCGAAAAAGATGTGTAAGTCGGTCCGTAGTCGACGAAAGACCAGCCGAACGCTCGTTCGAAGAATGCCTTGGTGGCGGTCAGATCTCTGGCGGGAAACTCGACGTAGCTGATTTTCTCGTGTGCTTGCATGGTGATTACCTCCCGGCATCTGCCGTGGTCACTGATCAGGCCGCATTCCGTGCGGCGCTACTGGCTAATGATCGGAGGGTCGGATCATTGGTCATGATGACGGGTCGGGCCTGAAGGCCCTCCTACAAGTCGTGGGCCGTAGGAGGGCCTTCAGGCCCGATCCCCCCGCCCGTCCAGCCAGTCAGGCAACGACAGCCCCTTCGACTCCAGATACGCCCGGTTGAACAGCCGCTCCCGGTAGCGCATGGCACCGTCGCAGAGGACGGTCACTATAGTGTGGCCGGGGCCCAGCTCTCGCGCCATGGCCATGGCGCCGCCCACGTTGATGCCGCTGGAGCCGCCGAGCACCAGGCCTTCCTCGCGGATCATGTCGTAGACCAGCGGTATGGCCACCTCATCCGTGATGCGGTAGGCCACGTCGATGGCGGCGCCTTCGAGGTTGGCCGTGATGCGGGAGTTGCCGATGCCCTCGGTGATGGAGCTGCCCTCGATACGGATCTCGCCGTCGGTGTAATAGTGGTAGAGCCCGGAGCCGCCGGGGTCGGCCAGGCCGATTCTCACGTCCGGCTTGCACGCCTTCAGATACTGCGAGACTCCGGCCAGCGTGCCGCCGGTGCCGACGGCGCAGATGAACGCATCCACCTCGCCGTCGGTCTGGTCCCAGATCTCCGGGCCGGTGGTCTCGGCGTGGAAGTCCCGGTTGGCGGTGTTGTCGAACTGGTTCGGCCAGAAGGCGCTGCCGGGCTCCTTCGCGTTCATATCGTCGGCCATGCGGCCGGAGACGTGGACGAAGTGGTTCGGGTCGCGGAAGGGGACGGCGGGGATCAGCCGGACGTCCGCACCGTAGGCCCGCAGCGTATCGATCTTCTCCCGGCTCTGGGTATCCGGCATGACGATGATGCTCGGATGGCCCAGCGCGTTGCCGACCATGGCCAGACCAATGCCGGTGTTGCCCGCCGTGCCCTCGATGATGGTACCGCCGGGCTTCAGCTCGCCGGTAGCCTGGGCGCGGCGCACCATGCCGAGCGCAGCGCGGTCCTTCACCGAGCCGCCCGGGTTCATGAATTCTGCCTTGCCGAGGATCTCGCAGCCGGTCGCCTCGGACGCCCGGTTGAGACGGATCAGCGGTGTGGTGCCGATGGCGTCGATGAGCTGCCGCGCGTCCATGGCGATGTCCTTCCTCAGTGCCCGGTGAGCGCTGCGAGCTGGTCGGCCTGGTATTCCCGGGTGAGCGGGTCGATGATCGAGTCCAGGCTGCCTTGCAGCACTTCGTCCAGTTTGTAGAGAGTCAGGTTGATGCGGTGGTCGGTCACCCGGCCCTGGGGATAGTTGTAGGTGCGGATGCGCTCGGAGCGGTCGCCGGAACCCACCAGCAGCTTGCGGGTCT
>CAYQZN010000464.1:0-1737 GCA_964421805.1 uncultured Woeseiaceae bacterium | reverse complement strand
TGTGGGTGTTCGAGGGCATCACCTCCTACTACGACGACCTGGCGCTGGTGCGCTCGGGGCTCATCGATGCCGCGGGCTACCTCGAACTGCTGGGCCAGACCATCACCAAGGTGCTGCGCACGCCGGGACGGCGCCTGCAGAGCATCGAGGAGTCGAGCTTCGACGCCTGGACCAAGCTGTACAAGCAGGACGAGAACGGCCCGAACAGCATCATCAGCTATTACAGCAAAGGCTCGCTGGTGGCGCTCGCGCTCGATCTGAAGCTGCGCGCCGAGACCGGCGGCTGCAACCTGGACGTGGTCATGCGCGAGTGCTGGCGGCGCTACGGGGAGACCGGCGCCGGCATGCCGGAGCGGGCGCTCGAGTCCGTCGCCGGGGAGCTGAGCGGTCTCGACCTCGGCGACTTCTTCGAGCGTTACGTGCGCGGGACCGGGGACCCGCCGCTGGACGAGCTGCTGGCCGCGATGGGGGTGGGCTATCACCTGCGCAAGGCGACCGGCGCCGGCGACGCGGGCGGCAAGCCGTTGCAGAACAACCCCCAGCCGCTGCCCTGGCTGGGCGGCCGGATGTCGTCCGAGGGAGAACGCACCCGGCTGGCCGTGGTGCTGGCGGACGGCCCCCTGCAGCGTGCCGGGGCGGCCGCCGGCGACGAGCTGGTGGCCCTGGACGGGCTCCGCGCCACACCGTCGTCGATGCCGGTGCTGCTGCGCGGCTACCGTGCCGGCGATACGGCGGAGCTGAAAGTCTTCCGCCAGGACGAGCTGCTCACCTTCACCCTCACGCTGGCGGAGGCCCCGGCGGACACCTGCTACCTGACGCTGGACGAGGAGGCGGACGACTCCGTGCTGGCGCGGCGGCAGGACTGGCTGGGGCGCTGAGCCGCCTCAGGCGGCGTCTTCGTCCTCGTCTTCCGGTTCGAACCCCTCCAGCTGCCGGTACAGCAGGAAGGAATAGATCACCGGCACGAAACCGGCGATGAGGGCACCCGTCACCACCACCCGCAGGTCCGGCAGATACAGCGCGCTCATGAGCGCGGCGATGCCGGCCAGCGTGAACAGCCAGGCGGCCAGCCGGTGGGTGCGTACCCACACCTCGCTGCTCGCCAGCGTCCAGGGCGTGCGGATGCCGATGAAGAAGTTCTTGCGCACCTTGCCCAGGTAATTGCCGAGTATCACGAACAGCACGCCCAGAGCACCGGCCATGAAGCGGGGCATGGCGATTTCGTAGCCGGCCGCATAGAGCAGCGTCGCCACGGTGAGTACGGCCATGAAGGCCACGAGCACCACCTGGAACAGCCGCACCACCTCCATGAACTGATCCGTGCGGAACCCCTTCGGCGAGATTACCGGGATCAGCTTCATCAGCACGAACACCAGCCAGGCGATGGCGGGCAGCAGGAACACGCCCCAGGGCTTGGGCGTGTAGGCGTCCGCATCGCCGGCCGCGTTCCAGTGAGTGGGGATGAGCTCGGGCAGGGACGGGTACATCACCGCCGCGAATGCGAACGAGAACGCGATGAACAGGATGCTGAGCCAGTCGGCCAGGCGTTGGGTCATGAGGGTTCGGTCTCCTTGTCGTTGTCTTTGGCGCTGTCGCTGTCGGTACCATCTTGCCCGCCCTCGGACCCGAACAGGTCCATGAACAGCGCCGCCACCTCCTCAATCACCGAGGCGTTCAGGGAATAGACGATGTGCTGGCCGCGGCGTTCCGTGCGCACCAGGTCGGCGGCCTTCAGGA
>CAYQZN010000463.1:0-1746 GCA_964421805.1 uncultured Woeseiaceae bacterium | reverse complement strand
TTGAATCCGCAGCCCGAAGCGGACAACACGCAACTGACTCGCATAAGAATCCTTTGCACTGTTCGCAAAGCGGTGCTGAGGTCGATCGCGGTGGTATGCTGAGGCGCTCCCGCGCTCCGGAGGCCGCCGCGCTGGTCTGGGCCGTGGGAAGTTGCAGGGGCTTCGCGGCCATGCTCGCCCAAATGGGAGAGGCAGCGGACTCGGAAAAACTCAGAACGTGAACCGCACGCCCAGATTCCAAGTGGTGATCTTGCCGAACTCGTAGCCAGTGATCACTGCGATGTCAGGCCGGAAGTACCAGCGGCCGTTCAGGCCGATCAGGATGTCGGAGTCGAAGGTATCGGAGCCCTCGGTAACGACCTCGCCGACCGATGTGTAGCGCACGTGGCCCTGCAGGTGGAGTACTCGCGTCGCCGCCCAGATCATGCCGACCTCGCCGCCAATACCGTCGTCGTCGACGTCGGCGTCGAGATCGAAACCGGCGACCCGCACATCCTTGAACTCGGCAGTGTCAAAGCTGAGGCGGCCGTAGAAGCTCGCCGTGGGTGAGAACGGGTAGGCATAGCCGACACCGATCCGCCAGCGCACCACGTCGAAATCACCATCGGCGGTGTCGATGCCGTCGCCGATCTCGAGCTCCTGACTGGTCGACGAATACTCACCGAGCAGGTGCATGTTCTCCCAGAACTGCCATGCGCCGCCGATGAAGCCGCCGCCGCCAGAATCCGTCTCGAGCTCGAACGCGCCGTTGTCTGTGAACGCCCCGGAGTCCTCCACGTCGTTGACGAAGCCGGCGATGTAGCCGCCCTCGAGGTACGTGAAGCTGAGATCCTGTGCCCCCGCAGCCGTCGGCGCGCCCAGCGCGACCACCACGGCAAGTGCGAGCATCGTGTGACGAGTGGACATACAGTCACCCCTGTTCGGGAACTGGCAAATACTGCCGGCCATCACGGCCTGGATTGTGTGAGACGACCTGTGAGCGACGTCCCGCTATAGACAATACTCCGGGGGCAGACCGGCGACAAGGCGAACCCGCGCTTCCTGGACTCTCGCTGGAATGCCTTGATGGTAAGTTTGCAGACGTCTCCCGAGCAGCTCGGCGCATCGGGTTCGAGGGGCAGCCGGCGGGCAGGCTCAGTGTATTGGAGGGACGCATTCCTTCGGCACGCCCATTCGCGGGCCGCGCCTTACCCCGGGCACCGACCATCTTCTCCCGGCCGGCCCCTGAAGTCACCGCTCCGGTTCCGGTAGACTGCCCGGAACAATCGCCGACGGAGACCCCATGGACACCCTCCTGCAGATCATCCTCTACGTCATCCTCGTCATCGCGCTGCTGTGGCTCGGCGCCCGCGTGTTCCTGCGCGGCCCCGATCTCGGCCGCTGGGACCAGCCCGCCGGCAAGCTCGCGAGCGCCAGCGACAGGCCGGGAGAGGACAACCGCGAGATCTCCCGCATGCTGCAGGAGCTGGGCTCCAAGATCGACGCGGCGCCGCGCAAGCAGCGGCTGCAGACTATCCGTGAACTGGTGGACCAGGGCTTCCCGGACATCGCCCCGGACGACAAGCTGGGCGTCGAGCGCCGCGCCGTCAGCGCCGACGGCATCCCGGCGGAATGGGTGCTGGCGCCGGACGGCGATCCCTCCCGCCGGCTGCTCTACATCCACGGCGGCGCGTTCTACGTGGGCAGCCCGTCGAGCCACCGCACGCTGACGGCGGCGCTGGCGCGCACCTGCGGTGTTTCGGTGCT
>CAYQZN010000462.1:0-1749 GCA_964421805.1 uncultured Woeseiaceae bacterium | reverse complement strand
CCGCATCCAGGGCATCAACACCACCCAGAACCCGATCTACCGGCTGTTCGGCCTGGTGGACCTGAGTCTCGATACCGCTGGCTCCGCGAAGGCCGAGGGCCATCTGCCGGCCATCACTGCCGACCTGGGCGACCGGTTGCGGGGGCGCATCCGGCGCCGACGGGACGAGAGCGCGGATGGCGAGGCCGGCAAGGGGGAAGCCGACACGGACGAAGGCGAGACCGTGCTGGCGTTGACCCCCGGCGACATGGTCCGGATCGGCCTCACGAGTAATGGGGCGCTCATCCTGCTCGCCGTGCTGGCGCCTCTCGTCGATCAGCTCGGCCAACGCGCCGGCCCCTGGCTCGAGCGCATGTTCGGGCCTGTGGCCGAGGCGCTGCAGGATCTGTCAGCGGGTGCTGCAGCCTTTGTGGCCGTCGCCAGCATCCTGGCCGCTGCCATGCTCCTGATGGGCATCTCGATTCTGGGCGCCTTCCTGCGTCATCACGGCTACACGCTCAGCAGCGACGGCGAGGTCATCCGCTCCCGCGGCGGACTGCTCACGACCCACGAGCACTCGATGGGGCTCGGCAAGCTGCAGGTGCTGCGCATCGGCCAGGGGCCGCTGCTGCGGCTGTTCGGCGCCTTCCGCGTGGTCGCCAAGCAGGCCGCCAGCCATGCTGTCAACACACGCAAGAGCTTCCTGATCCCGCTGGCGCCGCCGTCATTCGTCGCTCGCGCGCCGGCCGTATTCTTCGGCGACGAAGGCCGCGACCTCGATCTGCGCATCGACGGCAATGGCTTCCACTCCATCTCCCGGCGCTACGTCCGGTCGCGGACGCTGCTGTTCGGCGGGATCGGCGCCGTGGCCGGTCTGCTGCTGATCGCCATCAACGTGCCGTTGGCCGTCGCCGCCGTCAGCGCCCTGCTCGTACCGGCGGCCGCCTGGCCCCTGATCCTTCGTCGATACGCGCGCTGGGGCCTCGCACTCACGGCAGACGCCGCCGTGGTGCGACAGGGCTTCGTAGGCACTACGCTGCAGTCGTTCCTGTTGCGAAAGGTGCAGCGAGTGGACGTCGTCCAGTCGCCGTTCCAGCGCCGCCACGCCCTGGTCACGCTGCAGTTCGTGCTGGCGGCGGAGACGGTGACCGTACCCTGGATCGACGAGACCGTGGCGCTGCGCCTCTGCGACCGGGTGCTCTACCGGGTGGAATCCAGCCGCCTGGCCTGGTTGTAGGAGGGCCTTCAGGCCCGACCCGCCTGCCGCTGGACCACGACCGGCTTCCGCTGCCGACGGAATTCCGGGCAGCCCGCCTGGTCAGAACAGGGACGCCATCGGCCGACGGCCGAAGTACGCAGAGAGGTTCATGATGCGAGAACGATCGGGCAGCGCAGCAGCATCAATTCTGGCTATGACAATCCTGGTGCTCGCCACCGGCACGCAAGCGAATCCGCCGGACGAGCAGAAGGAGGCCCCGACGACGGAAGTCGCCATGAATCCGGCCTCGGACCCCACGGGAGTCTGGCTGTCGGCGGACAGCGAGACGAGGCGGACGCTGACCCTGGACGGCGATCGGCTGGAAGGGCGTTGGGGGCGGGATTCCGAAGACGGGCGTTACCCCACGGGCGGCTATCGGCTTACCCGCGTCGATGAGGAACACTACCGCGGCACCGCCAGCGCGAAATGGCGGTGCTGGTACTACAGCCAGGGCTATCGGCGGGAGAACGATTGCGCGGCGGAATATCCCATCGAACTCAGGCTGACCGGCG
>CAYQZN010000461.1:0-1767 GCA_964421805.1 uncultured Woeseiaceae bacterium | reverse complement strand
CGGCAAGTTCCTGCGCCGCCACCGGCTGCCGGTGGGCATCGCCGCCGCGCTGCTCACGGCTGTGGTGGGGCTCACGACCTTCTACACGGCACAGCTCGCCGCCGAGCGGGCGACCGCCCAGCAGACCGCCGATTTCCTGGTCTCTCTGCTCGATGCCCGCAACCCGTACCGGGGTCAGGACGGCACGGTCACCCTCGACCACATCGTCCGGCGGGGCGCCGAGCGCATCCGCGAGGACGCCGACCTCGCCCCGCCCGTGCAGGGACGACTTCTCACGACCATCGCCGACGTCTACTCGTCGATCGGCGGTATGGAGGAGGCCGCCAGCATGATCGAGGAAGCACTGGCGCAGCTGGCAGCCGAACTCCCGGCCGACCACCCGGACGTGGCGATGGCGCTGTACGTGCAGGGCAAGATCCTGCGCATCACCGGTGACTATGAGGCCGCCCGGGCCTCGCTGGAGCGCTCCCTCGCGGTACGGCAGCGGGAACAGGGCAGCATCTCGATGCCCGTGGCGCAGGTCGCGAGCATGCTCTCGGCCGTGGCCAATGGGCAGGGCGACAACGAGGCCATGTGCCGCTGGGCGCAGCACTCCTACGACATACGCCACGCGCTGCTGGCTGCCGACGATCCCTCGCTGGCGCCGGGCATCAACTCGCTCGCCCTGTGTCACTGGCAGCGTGGCGAGCTGCAGCAGGCGGCCGGGTTCTACCGCGAGATCCTGCGCCTCCAGAAGGCGCAGCCTGCGCCGAATGACGCGGCCATCTCGAGTACGCTGCACAATACCGGCCTCGTCTTCTACGAGATGGGCGATTACCGGAAGGCGGCGGAGACCTACGAGGAGTCCATCGAGCGGCGTATCCGGAGCGTCGGCCGGGCGGACGCCGTCCTGCCGCTGACGCTCTATTCGCTGGCGACCACCCGCAACCAGCTCGGCGAGTTCGTCGCCGCCCGCGAGACCTTCGAGCGCCAGATTCTGCTGCAGGTGGAGGCGGTCGGAGCGGATCACCCGGAGCTCGCCTTCTCTCTGACCGGTTACGCGTTCCTGCTGGAGGAGATGGGCGAGCTGGATCTCGCCGGCTCCGTTCTCGACCGAGCCGCCGCCATCCAGCAAGCCGCACTCGAGCCCGACAATCCGGACCTGGCCCCCACACTCATCGCCAGCGGTAACGTGGCGCTGAAAAGCGGCCGCGTCGACGAGGGGCGGGCGCGGATGGAGCGCGCGCTCGCGATCCGCATCGCCGCGCTGGGCGAAAAGCATCCGAGCACCTGGCGTTCGCGCACCGCGGTCGCCCGCGCTGCATTCGCCGCCGGCGACTACCCCGCTGCCCGCGAGCTTCTGCAGTCGGTGATCGACGGGATGACCGCGCTGGACCGGCCCCAGCACCCTTACGTTGCCGAGGCCCTCGGCTGGCTCGGCAGGACCGAACTCGCAGCCGGTGATGCCCCCGCCGCCGCCACCCTGCTCGAGCGCGCTCTGGAGTTCGAGCGCCGCCAACTCGACGATGGCCACCTCGGCATCCTGGAGCTGAAGCTCGTCCTGGCCGAGGCGCTGGCCGGCGCCGGCCGGACCGCGGAGGCGGAAGCCCTGCGCGAGGGCGCAGTCCAGGCACGACTAGAGGTCTTCGAGACCTGGCGGCAGGCGTTCGCCGGGCGGGCGGACGTGCTGGCCGCGCTGGACGGGCAGCAGGCCTCCGGCGGCGCGCCCCGAGGTCCCGCCGACCCTTCGTGATCGTTTTTCCCTCCGTTTCCTGCTTTACAGGATAA
>CAYQZN010000460.1:0-1786 GCA_964421805.1 uncultured Woeseiaceae bacterium | reverse complement strand
GCGGGCGGCCGGCAAGACGCCCGCGCCGCCGCTGCCCGTGGAGCCCCCTGCCCGTGCCGCGTCCGGACCTCGCCAGACCGGTTAGCCCGCGCAGAGCCGCTTAGCCCGTCTGCGCCTCCCGCGCCTTGCGACGCCGCTTGTTCGCGGCGAACGCCAGGCCCTGGGCGTTGATGTCGAGATCCAGCGACAGCAACTCCCAGGTCTCCGGCCGCCGGCCCAGTTCGCCGAGCCCGTCCAGCAGCCCGGCGTAGTAGTCGCGCAGGCGCGGCAGCACGTAGTCGTAGAGCCGGTCGTCGGGCCGGTCGGAGCGCTCGGCGTCGAGCATCAGGGCCTGGGCGAATTCCAGGTGGCGGATCAGCTGGCGGGCGGTCGTCTCGATCGCCGTGACCTCGCCGAAATGGGTGGGATATACCCGCGAGGGCTGCAGGCCGACGATGCGCCGCACGGCCTCGATGGCGAGCTCGCCGTCGAAGTCGGTCGGCGTCGTCGACGGGAAGGCGAACGGCCCGGCGGCCTGCAGAACGGGGTAGTGCAGGCCGAAGGCGTCGCCGCTGAAGATACTGCCCGTGGCGTCGTCGGCGATGCAGAAATGGTGATTGGCGTGGCCGCGGGTGTGCAGGAAGGTGAGTTCACGGCTGCCGAACCGCAGCCGCTCGCCGTCGGCCATCTCGCGCACGCGGTGCTCGGCCACCGGGCCGATGGTGCCGTACAGACGCTCGAACTCGTCCTCGCCGTAGACCTTGCTGGCGCTGGCCACCAGTTTCGACGGATCGATCAGGTGGGGCGCGGCGCGGGGATGGGCGATCACGGTGGCGTTCGGGCAGGCCCGGGCGAGGGCCGCGGTGGCGCCGGCGTGGTCCAGGTGCACGTGCGTGACGACGAGGTAGCGGACCTGTTCCGGCCGCAACCCGGCATCGTCCAGCGCGCCCAGCAGATGCGGCATCGCGTGATTGGTGTTGTTGTCGACGAAGGCAGCCTCGTCGCCCTCGACGATGAGATACGCGGCGGCCAGCTGCGGGCGGTCGAGATAGTGGCAGTCGATGGTGATGACGTCGTTCATGGCTGTCAGCTTCCCGGCTTGTCGCCGTCATGGCAAGTGCCGGAAGTACCCGCAGCCCGGCTGCCGCGATGCCCGCTCCGGATTACCCTCTGTCCGCGCCGGAGACCGAGCGGCTGGTGGTGCGGGGCTCGCGGCGAGCCTCGGCGAGGAGATCACGGGCCATTGCCGTCTCCCGATGATCCTCGCCGAGCGCGTAGACCAAATGGGCCAGCGCGGACTCCAGGTCCGCCGCGGCTCCGGCCCGATCACCGGCTGCCAGAAGGATCTCGGCGCGTTGGACGAGCGCGCGCCCGAGATAGATGCTCCCCGCGGAGTCGGGACGGGCGTGTTCCCTGAGCCGCTCGATCAGCCCGTCGGCGAGTTCCCGTGCCGTGGCGTAGTCGCCGCGCTGACGGTAGACCTCCGCGCCCTCGATCAGCGCCGAGATGAGGCCGGGGGTTTCCCGGGCCTGCGGATAGCCGGCATCGGCGAGCAGCGCGTCGATCTCGCGGGCCGCCGTCTCCAGATTGCCGAGGCCACGGTACACCTTCACGCGATTCACGCGGATACTCATGGCGAGTGCCCGATCGGCTTCCGGGTTTTCCAGGAGGGCCTCGGCCGCATCCAGGCTCCGCGTTGCACGCTCGAAGGCCTCGGCGGCCATGTGGACGGTGGCCATCCCGAGGTTCACCCGCGCCGCCACGAGTTTATTGCCGTCGGCCTCGGCCAGCGCCAGGCTCTGGGTGT
>CAYQZN010000459.1:0-1798 GCA_964421805.1 uncultured Woeseiaceae bacterium | reverse complement strand
AGGGCGGCGACGTGGACGTGAGCCTGTTCGACGTGGCCCTGCACCAGCTGACCTATCCTGGCACCTGGTATCTGAACCGGGGCGCCGTCACCGGGCGTCTGCCCCGGGGTGCCCACCCCTATGCCTCGCCCAGTCAGCTGTGTCGCACGCGGGACGGCTGGATCTTCATCATGTGCATGACCCAGAAGTTCTGGGACATCCTGCTCCGGATCATCGGCCGCCCCGACCTGGCCGAGGACCCCCGCTTCCGGGACCTGGCCGCGCGCAACGAGCATCGCGACGCTCTCACCGCCGTGCTGGACGAGGTACTGGGCGAGCGTGACAGCGCCGAGTGGCTCGAACGCATGCAGGGCCGCATCCCGGCCGCGCCTGTTCTCGACGTCCCAGCGGCGCTGGACAACGCCTTCGCGCATGCCGTGGGCATGGTGGAGGAGACGCCCCACCCGGCCCGCGAGTCGTTCCGCAGCCTCGCCAATCCCATCCGCATAGACGGCGAGCGGACGCCCGGGCGGACCGGGG
This sequence comes from uncultured Woeseiaceae bacterium, assembly GCA_964421805.1. Taxonomy (GTDB): domain Bacteria; phylum Pseudomonadota; class Gammaproteobacteria; order Steroidobacterales; family Woeseiaceae; genus Lentisalinibacter. Next base: position 1,279 of record CAYQZN010000459.1, on the reverse strand, counting down.
CGGCGCTCGGCGCGGACAGCGACGCACTGCTGGGCGAACTCGGTTACACGGCCGGGGAAATCGAGGCGCTCCGTGGCGAGGGTGTGATCTGAGCCGGCACGGGCGGCGGCAGACAGACAACGAGAGAACATCGATGAGCGAAGAACTGGTATTGCAGCGCGACCACTCGAGCGTCTTCGGCGAGATCGCCTATCTGAGTGCCAAGCCCGGTCACGAGGGTACGGAGCGCGGGCGCGAGAATTTCCAGATCCACGTCCACGCGGACGGCTGCCGGACGGTGACGGCCCACTGCGAGATCGACGAGGCACCGAGCGTGATGCGCGACATCACCTACAGCGTGGACGCCGACTGGATGCCCACGGATTGCTTCGTGCGCCTGAGCGTGGGCGACCGCTTCACCGGCAGCGGCTGGTTCCGCTTCGCGGCCGATCACGCCGAGTGCGAGACCTGGTCGGCCGCCGAGGGCCGGGTGACCCAGCGCATGGAGCTCGCGCGCCCGCTGGAGACGTTCCAGAACCACGCCATCGCCTGCGACGCCTGGCACCTGCGGCTCTACGACCTGAGCCAGGGCCCCGGGGTGCAGGTGATCGAGCCCATCCTGCTGTCCTCGCCCGACCATCGCGGCGCCACCGGCCCGATGCTGTTCTCCATCGGCATCGGCGTCGAGTACGTCGGCGAGGAGACCATCGAGGTGATGGCGGGCACTTTCGATGCGCTGCACTTCCGCTTCGTGTCCACACCCGGATTGCCCCAGGAGCATCCGCCCTACGACGTCTGGTGCACCCCCGACGAATTCCTGTTCCTGCGCGGCCTCACCGGCGGCTACATGCGCACCCACTACGAGCTGGCCGGTCTGCGCCGCTGAGCGCGCTCCCGGCCCGGAGACGACCATGACCAAACTGGCTCCCGCCGGCACCCGTTCCACCTGGCTGTTCTACGGCTGGGTGATCGTCGCCATGGCCTTCGTGACGCTCTGGATTTCCAACGGCATGACCCTCAGCGGGCTCACGGTCTTCGACAACGAGTTGCTGGCGACCCTGAACCAGCCGGAGAGTATCGGACCGATCCGGCAGATGGCCGAGGAGGGCGGCCTGCGCGGCTGGGCTGCGCAGCAGATCCTCACCGACGAGGGCGAGATATCCCGCGCCGCCTACAAGTTCCGCGACACGCTCACGCTGCTGTCCGCCGGCCTGATGGGCCTGCTGGCCGGGGCTCTGGCCGACCGCATCGGCATCCGCCCCCTGATGGTGTTCGGGCTGGTGCTGCTGTCCGGCTGCAA
>CAYQZN010000458.1:0-1802 GCA_964421805.1 uncultured Woeseiaceae bacterium | reverse complement strand
TGGAGGCGCTGGAGAAGACCCGCTACAACAAGACGGCGGCGGCGAAGCTGCTGGGCCTGACCTTCCGTCAGCTGCGTTACCGGATCAAGAAGCTGAATATCGAATAATGCGGGTATTTTCCCGACCCGCTGCGGTCAGCGGTCATCGCTAGACTCGGAAACCCGGCAGGGAGAAAGCGGAGTGAGGATCAGGGTGACAATTCGGTGACGAGAATTGTCACCTTCTGACACGCGTCGCAGGCTGGCGACAATCGAGGTCGCCTCGATTCGACATAATAGACCAGCCGCTCAAGACGAATTCTTGAAAAATCAGCGAGTTGAATCGCAATGATCCCTCTTGGCACGACACTTGCTTCCTGTCGCACAGGCGGAGACGCCATTTACGGAAAGATTCTGGCAACCCCCTCAGGGAGACATTGGAAATGAAGAAAGTGCAGCAGGGTTTCACCCTTATCGAACTGATGATCGTGGTCGCGATCATCGGCATTCTGGCCGCGATCGCTATTCCGGCCTATCAGGACTACACCATCCGCTCGCAGGTCTCGGAAGGCCTGAACCTGGCGGCGGCTGCGAAGGCGGCTGTGGCTGAGTCGTTTTTGAACTCCGGCGAGGCTCCGGGCAACCGCGATGAAGCAGGCATGACTGTCGACGAGACCGATACTTCGGGCAAGTATGTGACGCAGGTCGAAATCATCAATGGCAGAATCGAAGTCACTTACGGCAACGACGCCAACCAGCAGATCGCAGGTAACATTCTGACTCTGACGCCGTATGAAACGCCCGACCTGTCGGTCGTCTGGCGCTGTGCCCTCGCTGACGCGCCCCAGGGCGCCGGCGGTGATCTCGAACTCCTCGGCACGGCAGGGGGCGGTCAGGCCGCAACCTATGATGCCGGCGATGTCGAGAACCAGTACTTGCCGTCGGCTTGCCGTCCGTAAGCTACACTGGTGCAAGATACAGAAGGGGCCCCTTGTGGGCCCCTTTTGCTTGAACCAGCCAAAAGGACATAATTCGGTACTGGGAAGAGATTGTGGGAAGCATGATCAGCATTAAGAGCCCAAATACTCAATCCGGATTCACATTGATTGAATTAATGATCGTCGTGGCGATCATCGGAATACTCGCGGCCATTGCCGTCTCGTCTTACCAGACTTACACGATTCGTGCTCAGGTTGCCGACGGTATCAACTTGGCGACAAATGCCAAAGCACCCGTCGTCGATGCCTTCATGAATGACGGCGAACCACCGGCCAATCGATCGGCCGCCGGCATGACTGCAAACGCGACTGATACGTCGAGCAATTATGTGACGGCTGTGGATGTCCAGGATGGGACGGTTGAAGTCATTTACGGGAATCGCGCCAACGCCTCCATTGCGGGGACATCACTCTTCCTCATCCCTTATGAGACCAACAATCTCGGGGTAGTCTGGGTCTGCGGCGATGCCGATCCGGCAGCCGGCACGGCCCCCATGGGCACCCAGGCCGGCGGAGACACTGCCTTTCTGGGAGTCACCACAGTACCGCCACGCTACCTCCCGTCGAGCTGCCGCTGACCCCCACAGTCACCCGGTAGCCGGCTTCCAAGTGAGTTCCGGATCACACGCAACTCGTTGTTTTGTGCCGCCTAAGTCTCTCCAGCTGGCAATTTCACAAAACCTGTCCCTTATTTGTGACGACGCGCACAAAACCAAGTTGATCACCCCCGGCAGATGGGTGAGACTATGGTGCTCCGGGTCGAGCGTATAAAGGGAGCATCCGCGCAGCCCATGGCCGTAACCGCCTCACAGACTACTCTGTCCGG
>CAYQZN010000457.1:0-1803 GCA_964421805.1 uncultured Woeseiaceae bacterium | reverse complement strand
AATCCACCAGCTCCTCCTCGCTGCACAGCGGCGTGCGCGTGTGCTCGAAGATATGAGTCTCACGCGGCTTGCGGTCGAACCAGATCACTTCCTCGTCGCCGATCTCCGGCCGCTCGGCGGCCAGCCACAGCGCGGTGTCGCCGCCCTGCAGCGGTGTGCGCAGCAGGACGTTCTGGATCTTCCAGAAGGTCGGCAGGGAGAACCTGACTCCCGGCGTCTTCGACCAGCCCGGATGGGTGACGTAGGCGCGCAGGCCGCGGTCGCCGTACTTGCGGTTCCAGTAGTTGGTCAGCGCCACCTGGGCGCGCTTGTGGAAGCCATAGGCGATCTTGCCGCTGTAGCGCTGCGGGTCCAGGGTATTCAGGCCTTTGATCGAGCGGGGCACGTTGTACATGCCGCCGGAGGACATGTTCACGACGGTGGCCTCGTCGGCGAGCATGCCGGCTTCCATCAGGCCCTCGGTCAGCTGGAAATGGCTGAGCAGGTTGGTGACGAAGCTCTTCTCCCTTCCCTCGGCGGTGACCTCGTGCTCGTTCAGCAGGACGCCCACGTTGTTCATCAGCACGTCGATCCGGCGCCCGTCGGCGACGAGCCTGCCGAGCAGTTCTTCGGTCTCCGATTGCAGCGACATGTCCGCGACCAGCGGCGTGACTCTCTCCGCGGATTCGGCGGGCAGCGCGTTCACCGCGGCCGTGAGCCGCTCGGCACTGCGGGCCACGGCCACCACGCTCGCGCCCGCGGCGGATGCCGTGCGCATGATGGCCTCGCCGATGCCGGCATTCGCCCCGGTGACCACCCAGTGCTGGCCGGAGAAGTCCCACGGGCGGGAGGAGCCCCAGGGCAGCCCGCGGGCGTAGTAGCCGATCTTGGTGTAGTTCGGCGTGAAGCGCCCGTAGAAATTGACGATCTTCAGCAATGTTGCCGCGTCCATCCGCTGCTCCAGTCACTTGCAATATAGAACTTAAAATACCCGGCGGGCGCTCCTGCCGTCAACCGGCGGTTGACGGCCGGGTGACTGCTGGCTAAGGTCGGGTTTCTTAATGCAAGTGACTGCAAGCGCCGTTGGGGGAGATTCGACGATGAGCGGCGAGCGAGAAGAGATGCGACCGCCCTGGTTCGATCCGCGCATGCCGGACCGGGACGACTGTGTCCTGAAGGGCCTGCTGGACAGTCGGGCAGCCCGGCATCCCGATCGCCGGGTCGCCCTGTTCGAGGACGGCACCGAGTGGAGCTATGCGGAGTGCCGCCGCCAGGTTCGCGATACGGCCGCCGGGCTGCAGGCTCTCGGCGTCGGCCGCGGCGATCCGGTCATCGCCTGGCTGCCGAACGGGCGGGATATCGTCCGGATCTGGTTCGCCGCCAACTATCTCGGCGCCATCTACGTACCTTTGAACACGGCCTACCGCGGCGGCGTGCTTGAGCATGCCGTCAACCTGACCGGGGCGCGGATCATGGTCACTCACCCTGACCTGGTCGGGCGTCTGGAAGGACTGGCGCTGGAGAGCCTCGAGCAGGTGGTGCTGTCCGGCGGCGAGGTGCCGGCCGACGGGCCCGGTCTGCGTTTCCACGCTGCGGATGCCCTGAAGGGCGACGGCGAGGCTTTCGACGACTCCGCCGTGATCGAGCCCTGGGACATCCAGAGCGTCATCTACACCTCGGGCACCACCGGGCCGTCGAAGGGCGTGCTCTCGCCCTATCTGCAGCTCTATACGACGGCGGTCATCAATTACCGGATGGAGGACGGCGATGCCATCCTGGTGAACCTGCCGATGTTCCACGTCGGCGGCACCAGCCCCATCTACT
>CAYQZN010000456.1:0-1809 GCA_964421805.1 uncultured Woeseiaceae bacterium | reverse complement strand
TGTGGGTGCTCTACGCCGGGCTGGTGCTGGCGGTCACCTTCCACCTGGCCGTCGGCCTGTACCGGCTGTTCGTCAAGTGGGGCGCCGACCGCTGGCTGAGCCGGCGCACGCTGTATCGGCTGGAACAGGTGATCTTCTGGGGCGTGCTCGTCATCGGCGTCGTCACCATCGCCGTGCTCGCCGGCGTCATCGACCCGCCGTTCGCGTTCCTGCTGGAAGGTTCATGAGCGCCGAGCGCATCGTCACCACCGATGTACTGGTGATCGGCGGCGGCCTGGCCGGCGAGCGGGCGGCCATCGAGGCCGCCGCAGCCGGCCACGAGGTCATCGTGCTCTCCCTCGTCCCGCCGCGCCGCAGCCACAGCTGCGCAGCCCAGGGCGGCATGCAGGCGGCGCTCGGCAACTGCGTCAAAGCCGAGGGCGACAACCCGGACTGGCACTTCCTGGACACCGTGCGGGGCTCCGACTGGGGCGCCGACCAGGAGGTGGCGCGCATCTTCGCCGAGGAGGCGCCCGTGGCCGTACGCGAGCTCGCCCACTTCGGCGTGCCCTGGACGCGGGTGCGGCCCGGTCGCAACAGCTACTTCATCAAGGGCGAGCGCGTGGAGATCGACGAGCCCGCCGACAAGGCCGGGCTGATCATGCATCGGGACTTCGGCGGCACCGCCAAGTGGCGGGCCTGCTATGCGGCCGCCGGCACCGGCCACGCCGTGCTCTACGCCGTGGACAGCGAGGTGGTTCGCCTCGGCATCATGGTGCGCGACCGCATGGAGGCCGTCTCCCTGCTCCACGACGGCGACCGCTGCTGGGGCGCAGTGGCCCGCTGCCTGCGCACGGGACGCCATCTCTCCTTTCTGGCCAGGGCCACGGTGATCGCCACCGGCGGCTTCGGCCGGGTCTACGGCCAGCACACCACCAACGCCACCATCAACGAGGGCACCGGCGCGGCCATCGCACTGGCCACGGGCCGGGTGCCGCTGGGCAATATGGAGGCCATCCAGTTCCATCCCACCGGCCTCGCGCCGAGCGGCATCCTGATCACCGAAGGCTGCCGGGGCGACGGCGGCTACCTGCTGGACAAGGACGGCAAACGCTTCATGGTGGAGGCGGAGCCGGAGAAGCAGGAGCTGGCCAGCCGCGACGTCGTCTCCCGCCACATGATGCAGCAGATGCGCGACGGCAAGGGCGTGGACACGCCCTACGGCCAGCACCTGTGGCTCGACCTCCGCCACCTGGGCGAACAGCACCTGCGCACGAAGCTGCGCGAGGTGTGGGACATCTGCCGCGACTTCGTCGGCATCAACCCGGCCGAGGAGCTCATTCCGGTGAAGCCGACCCAGCATTATTCCATGGGCGGCATCCGCACCAACAAGGACGGCGAGGCCTACGGCATGCGCGGGCTGTTCGCCGCCGGCGAGGCCGCCTGCTGGGACATGCACGGCTTCAACCGGCTGGGCGGCAACAGCCTGGCCGAGACCATCGTCGCCGGACGCATCGTCGGCCGCCGCGTCGCCGAGTTTGCAGCGGCCGAATCCCTCGACGCGAGCACCCGGCTTGCCCTGGACGGGGTGGCGGCGGCCGAAGCCACGGCCACGGAATGGCTCGAGCGCAGTGGTGACGGACCCGGCGTGTTCGCCATCCGCGACGCGATGGGCGAGACGATGATGCAAAAGGTAGGCATATTCCGCAGCGGCGACGAGCTGGAGCAGGCCGTGGGCACGTTCCGCCGGCTGCTGGACGACTGCCGCCGCGCCGTCCTGCGCACGAAGACGCCGGGCATGAACCCGGAACTCACCTTCGCGCTGAAGCT
>CAYQZN010000455.1:0-1834 GCA_964421805.1 uncultured Woeseiaceae bacterium | reverse complement strand
ACGGTGTGCTAGACACCGTGGTTGCTAATTGGGAGACTCATTCGCATCCAGGGGCGGATCAGGAGCACGCGGGATGAGGGTTTTTTCGAAACCGGCGGGGGTGATGGCACTGGTTGCCGCGGCGGGCCTGCTCACGGCGCCGCCGGCCGCTGCCACAGACGGCGTCCTCGACCGGGTCGCCGAGACCGGAGAATTCCGCATCGGCTATGCCACCGGCTCGCCGCCGCTCTCCTTCACCGACGCGGACGGCAAGCCGGCCGGCTATTCCATCGAGCTGTGCCGCCACATCGGCCGGACGCTGCAGCGCGAGCTCGGCCTGCCGAAGCTGGAGTTCACCTTCGTGCCGCTGATCTCCATGCAGGACCGGCTCAGCGCCGTCGAGCGGGGCGACGTCGACATCGAATGCGGCGCCACCACCGTGACGCTGTCGCGCCGCGAGCGCGTCGACTTCACGCTGATGACCTTCATCACCGGCAGCGCGGTGCTGTCCCGCAAGGCCGCGCCCATCGGCAGCCCGTCCGATCTCGCCGACAAGGTGATTGCCGTGATGCCGGATACCACCACCGAGGCCGTGCTGCGGGAGTTCGCGGAAGTGAACGAGGCCGGCCTGAAGCTGGCGCTGGTGGAGACCCACGGGGAGGGCATGTCGTTGCTGAACGCGGGCGAGGTGGATGGCTTCGCCTCCGATCGCGCCATGCTGATCGGTCAGGTCTTCACCGACGAGAACGCCCGCAACGAGTACGAGATGACCCGCAGCGTACTCTCCTTCGAGCCCTACGCGCTCATGGTCCCGCGCGGCGACACGCGCTTCCGTCTGGCAGCCGACCGGGCACTCGCGGACCTTTATCGCTCGGCGCGCATCCGCCGCCTCTACCAGGACTGGTTCGGCCGTTACGGCGAGCCGCTCTCGCCCATCGTCGAGGCCATGTACCAGTTCCAGGCGGTAGGCGAATAAGGTAGGAGGGGCTTCAGCCCCGATTGATTATTGGTTCGGGCCTGAAGGCCCTCCTACATTGTCCCTATTCGGTGTAGTCCCGACGATAGAGCCGGTTCTCGCTGCAGTCGGAGATGCCTTCGAAGAGTTCGTCCGCCGCCTCGCCGCCGTCACTGCCGAGGAATTCCTTGGTGGCGCTCCACGTCGCGAGGTCCGGATAGGTGTCGACGAACAGGAAGATGTCCGAATTGCCGACGACCGAACGGACGACGCTGCTGCGGACCTTGCCCTCGCCGATCTCCTTGCTGACCATCGCCAGCCATTTCGAATTAGCCGCCTGGACTTCCTCGAAGGTCTTGCCCTCCTCGAGTTTGCAGGTCCAGACCTCCTCGTAAGCGGTCTCGGCGTAAGCAGCCATGCCGAGGCACGTCAGCGCGCACGCCACCGTCACATGTGTCAATAATCTCTTCATCGTCGCTCCCCTTCGGGTTTATGGTTGTTATGGCCTGACGGAGTATAGTCCACCCGTATGAGTTTTGTGCTCGAGAGTGTCCGCGCCGACTGGGAAGCTTTCCTCGTCTTCCTGCCCCGGCTGATCTATGCCGTCGTGCTACTGCTCGTCGCGATGGTAGCCGCGCGGATCGTCGGCAATCTCCTCTCCCGGCTCATCCGTCGCAGCCCCCGCTTCCGGCCGAACGAGCGCTTCATCCGCCGGGTGGTCAGCCTGGTGATCGTCTCCGCCGGCCTCCTGCTGGCTCTCGGCGTCATGGGCTTCAGCGGCGTCGCCGCCAGCCTGCTCGCCACCGGCGGCGTCCTGGCCATCGTGCTCGGCTTCGCGTTCCGCGAGATCGGCGAGAACCTGCTGGCCGGCGTGTTCCTGACCTTCAGCCGGCCGTTCGA
>CAYQZN010000454.1:0-1836 GCA_964421805.1 uncultured Woeseiaceae bacterium | reverse complement strand
GCCGAGCATCACGACATCGACGTGCCCTACTGCTTCAACCGCAAGGAGGCGAAGAGCCACGGCGAGGGCGGCAACACCATCGGCGCGCCGCTGGAGGGCCGGGTACTCATCGTTGACGACGTCATCACGGCGGGCACCGCCATCCGCGAGGCGGTCGAGATCATCCGCGACAGCGGGGCGACGCTTGCAGGCGTCGTGATCTCGCTGGACCGCCAGGAGCGCGGCACCGGCGAGCGCTCCGCCGTGCAGGAAGTGGAGCGGGTGCTCAAGGTGCCGGTGCTGAGCCTCATCACGCTGTCGGACCTGATCACCCATCTCGAGGAGACGCCGGGTCAGCGCAAGCACCTGCGCGCGGTCATGGACTACCAGCGCCAGTATGGTGTAGAACCGGATCAGAGCTGACACGGAACCGGCCGCCGCGGCCGGCGGGGGATGTGCCAAAACCGCGAACCAGTTCCGGTCCGGTATCGGCACGGTAATATGTAATACGGACATGACCAAGGCAGCTCCCATCACACTCGCAGTACTTGCGGCCGTCCTGCTGACCGGCGCCGGGGAGGAACGGCGTACCTACAGCTGGACGGACGACGAAGGCGTCGTCCACTACGGGGACAAGGTGCCGCCGGAGTACCGCGACCAGAAGAAGCGCATCCTCAACGAGCATGGCGTGACCATCGGCGAGATCGAGGGCAAGAAGACGCCCGAGGAGCTCGCCCTCGAGGCCAGGCGGCGCGCGATGGAGGCCGAGAAGGAAAAGCGCCGGCGGGCGGACAAGGTGCTGCTCTCCACCTATCTCTCGGTGGAAGAACTGGAGATGCACCGGGACCGGCGGCTGGAATTGCTGCGGGCCCAGCAGAAGGTGGCGGAACTCTACCTGCGCAACCTGCGCCGGCGCATGGTCTCCCTGCAGGAGGAGGCCGGCAACTACAAGCCCTACACCATGGAACCGGACGCCGAGATGATTCCGCCGGACCTGGCCGAGGACCTCTCGGACACCAAGGACCGGATCAACCGCCAGGAAGCGCAGCTGGCCGAGCACCGCCGGGAAGCGGACAAGCTCGAGCAGAAGTTCGCCCAGGACATCTCGCGCTTCCGTGCCCTGAAGGGATACTGACGCCGGTTCAGCTGCGGCCCGAGTGGCCGAATCCCCCCGCGCCCCTCTCGCTCTCGTGGAACTCGTCCACGACGTCGAACGCCACCTGCTCGACCGGCACGAACACCATCTGGGCGATGCGGTCGCCGGGCTCGATGACGTAGGGCTCGCCGCCGCGGTTCCAGCAGGAGACGTAGACCTGGCCCTGGTAGTCGGAGTCGATCAGGCCGGTCAGGTTGCCGAGCACGATGCCGTACTTGTGGCCGAGCCCGGAGCGCGGCAGCAATACCGCCGCCAGACCGGGGTCGCCGATGTGGATGGCCAGCCCGGTCGGTAGCAGCTCCGTCTCCCCCGGACCCAGGGTCAGCGGCTGGTCGAGACAGGCCCGCATGTCCAGCCCGGCAGAGCCGCCGGTGGCGTAGTGGGGCATCGGAAACTCCCCGCCGAGGCGCTCGTCGAGGATCTTCAGCTCGACTCGTCTCACAAGACCGGCCTCACGAACCGGCCTTCCGCACCGGTGTGATGCGTCCCGGCTGGGTCTCGCCGAACATCGTCTGGTAGCGGTTCATGATGAGGGCCATCAGCCCCCGCGCGAGCCGTTTCTTGTCGGTACGCGCGAATTCCCGCTCGCCGCCGTTCCAGAACACCGTGACCGCGTTCTCGTCCGTGTCGAAGCCCAGTTCGCCGCCCACCCGGTTGGCCACGATCATGTCCAGGCCCTTGCCGGTGAGCTTGCCGCGGGC
>CAYQZN010000453.1:0-1868 GCA_964421805.1 uncultured Woeseiaceae bacterium | reverse complement strand
CGCATCCGGTTCACGCCGGAGTCCGTGCAGGCGCCCATGCCGATCACCACGTCCCGCAGCCGGACGTCGGGATGCACCGAGCCGCAGCTGCCGACCCGGATCAGGCGCTTCGCGCCGTACTCCGTGATGAGTTCGCTCGTATAGATGGACGCTGACGGGATGCCCATGCCGTGCGCCATGACGGATACGGGCCGTCCCTCGTAGCTGCCCGTGTAACCCCACATGTTGCGCACGTCGGTGACCCGGCCGGCGCCGTCCAGATAGGTCTCGGCGATGTACTGCGCCCGCAGCGGGTCGCCGGGCATGAGGATGGTCTCGGCGAAATCGCCCGGCCGGGCGTTGATGTGCTTGGCTGCCATGGCTTCCTGAACGGAGTGGGGATGATTATTGGAAATCGTTGCTGATTGTTTACGGGACGAGCCGGTATTCTAGCGCAGGCGGTCGGCCCTTGTTGATGGCGCGCCCGCCACGTGAGGAGAGGACCGCCATGCCCGACGAAGTCTGGACCGAAGAACGCTGCTTCATCACCGAACTCATGAACGACGCGAGCGTGCCGGACGTCTCGCTGGCGCGATGCCGCGTCGAGCCGGGAGTCACCACCCAGCGGCATCGTCTCTCGGTGCGGGAATGGTACGTGGTGGAGCAGGGTCGCGGCCTGATGGAGGTGGGCGACTGCGAGGCCCGTGCCATCGGGCCCGGCGACGTCGTGGAGATCCCGGCCGGCACCGCCCAGCGCGTGACCAATACGGGTGCCGCAGACCTGGTGTTCCAGTGTGTTTGCCTGCCCCGCTTCACGCCCGGCTGCTACGAATCGCTGGAGTGACGGCCACCGCGGGCAGTAATTTGTCGGTTTTCTGCAACAAAACGGAAACGAAGGTGTCGTAAGCCTACCGTTCCGCGTCACAAATACGTAAGATTCGGCCTACCTATCCCCGCCCCTCCAAGGAGAACAAGATGCGTGGCAGAAAACCGACAACCCTCGATGGCGCACGGCCGACCCGCCGGCTGTGTGCGCTGGCGCTCGCGAGCCTGATCGCGCTGCCCGCGCTGCCGGCAACGGCGCTGGCGCAGGAAGACAGCGTCCTCGAGGAGATCGTGGTCACGGCGCAGCGCCGTGAAGAGAACCTGCAGGAGGTGCCGATCTCGGTGTCCACCCTGTCCGGCGCGCGCTTCGAGAACCTGTTCGACGCCGGCGAGGACATCCGCGCCCTGGCGACGCGGGTGCCCAGCCTGTACGCCGAGTCGTCGAACGGCCGGCTGGCGCCGCGGTTCTACCTGCGCGGCCTCGGTAACACCGACTTCGATCTGGCCGCCTCCCAGTCCGTGTCCATCATCATGGACGAGGTGGTGCAGGAGAACGTGATCCTGAAGAGCTTCCCGCTGTTCGACGTCGAGCGCGTGGAAGTCCTGCGCGGCCCGCAGGGCACGCTGTTCGGCCGCAACACGCCGGCCGGCATCATCAAGTTCGACACCCGCAAGCCGACCGACGAGACCGAAGGCCGCGTCGACCTGTCCTACGGCCGCTACGGCTCCACCGTGGTCGATGCCGCCGTCGGCGGTCCGCTGGCGGACAACCTGTCGGTCCGCGCTTCCATGCTGTACATGAACCGGGACGACTGGATCTCGAACGCCTTCACGGAGGAAGACGACGTGATGGGTGGCTTCGAGGATCTCGCCTACCGGCTGCAGGCCCTGTGGCAGATCACGGACAACCTGAGTGCGCTGGCCAACGTGCACGGCCGCACCATGGACGGCACGGCCTCCGTGTTCCGCGCCAACATCCTGGGCCCGGGCAGCAACGACCTGAACGTCAATTTCGACCGCAACACCGTCTTCTTCGACGAGGGTAACAACAACCCCCAGGAAGC
>CAYQZN010000452.1:0-1868 GCA_964421805.1 uncultured Woeseiaceae bacterium | reverse complement strand
CCGGCCTGCGGCGGCACCTTCGCCGACGGCTGGGTGGTGTTCGCGGACGACGACGGCGACATCGCGATCGACGCCGGCGAAGACGTGATCCGCAGCGTGGGCGGGATACCGGACGGGATCACGCTGCAGACCAACGGCGGCTCCAACTACTTCTCCTACGCCGCCACGGGCTTCGGCCGCGGCGACGTGGGCGGTGCCCCCGCCCTGCGCGGCGCCCTGATGTGCGACGCCCGCGGTAACGTGCCGGCGGCCGGCGGGCTGTCCGCAGCGCGCGCCCTGCGCATGGACGGCCCCGGCCGGCCCCAGGTGGTGCGCGAGGTAGGCCTGGTCCAGAACGTCGCCGACGTGCTGGTCGGCGCCGGCTGCCCGTGAAGCAGGACCGGGAAGAGCAGGAAGAACGGATGAGCGAGACGATGGACGCGAACCTGATGGAGAGAATACGGGGCTTCACCCTGATCGAGGCGCTGATCGCCATGGTGGTCATGTCGGTGGGCATGCTCGGCATCGCCGGGCTGTACCTGCAGACGCTGCAGGCCGGCCGCACCTCCCAGTTCCGCATCCAGGCGGTGACACTGGCGGGCGACGTCGCCGACCGGATCCGCGCCAATCGAACCGCCGGCATCACGTACACCGGCGCCGGTGCCGACAACGACTGCGATACCGGCCTGATCGACTGCGACGCCGACCAGATGGCACAGCACGACATCTTTCTGTGGAGCCAGCAGGCCCAGCAGACGCTGCCCGATGGCGACGTCCAGGTCGTGCTGGATCAGGCGACCGTACCGTGGACCTACACGGTCACGGTCGACTGGGACGAGGCGGGTCAGCCGACGCCGCCCTCCTACACCATCCAGGTACAGGCGATGAACTGATGGATGCCATGAACGCAAATCACGCCTACCGGCGCCAGCAGGGCGTCACGCTGATCGAGTTGATGGTCGCCCTGGTGATCGGCTCGTTCCTGATCATCGGCGCGGTGCAGGTCTACGTGCAGAGCCGCAGCGCCTACATCGTCAACGAGAACATCGCGCGGGTGCAGGAGAACGGAGAATTCGCCTTCGACGTCATGGAACCCGATCTGCGCATGGCGAGCTACTGGGGGCTGCTGAGCCGGCCTGACCTCGTCGAGGGCCGCGCCCTCACGGGAGACCCCGATCCGCTGAACATCGCCCCCCCGGCGGGCTGCGGCGCCGACTTCGTGACGGATCTGCTGCGACCGATCGAGGGCGCCAACAACACGACCAACTGGCCCTGCGTGGGCGCCGGCGACTTCATGCCGAACTCCGACAGTTTCGTCGTGCGCCATGCGCGCATCACGCCGAGCGCGCCCACGGCGGGCGTCATTCAGCTGGAGACGACGCGCCTGCAGGGCCAGCTGTATTCGAACGGCGTGGCTCCCGGCGGTTTCGTGGGCGGCGGCACCCAGACCAATAACCTGGTGGTCAACGGGTACTACGTCTCGCCGAGCTCGGACATCTTCCCGACCGTCCCGTCCCTGCGGCGGCGGTCTCTGGCCACCGTCGGCGGCGCGCCGGTGATCCGCGACGAGGAAGTGGTGCCCGGGGTCGAGAACATGCAGGTGCAGTTCGGCCTCGACATGGACGGGAACGCCACCGTGGACCGTTACGTCAATCCGGACAGCCCGATCATCGATCCGGCCTCCGGAGCATTCGATCCTGAGGTCCGGGTCATCGCCGTGCGGCTCTGGCTGCTGGTCCGCTCGGTCGAGCGCGAGCCGGGCATCGCCGACAACACGAACTACCAGCTCGCCGACGTCGACCTGGGCGCTTTCAACGACAACTTCCGCCGCATGGTCAAGACCAAAACGATACTGCTGAGGAACGTGCGCACATGAGGCAGACGAGCGA
>CAYQZN010000451.1:0-1876 GCA_964421805.1 uncultured Woeseiaceae bacterium | reverse complement strand
GCCACCTCCTCGATGTCCATGCCGCCGGCGGCCGAGGCAATGATGGCGACGCGCTTCGCCTCCCGGTCCACCAGCATGCTGAGATAGAGTTCCCGCTCGATCGCCGAGCCGGCCTCCACGTAGACCACGTTGACCGGCAGGCCCTCGGGGCCGGACTGGTGGGTGACCAGGCGCGTACCCAGCATGCCCTCGGCGGCCTCGCGTACCTCGTCGGCGCTGCGGCAGAGCTTCACGCCCCCCGCCTTGCCGCGCCCGCCCGCATGGACCTGGGCCTTCACCACCCAGAGATCGCCGCCGAGCTCCGCGGCGGCCGCCACGGCGGCGTCGGCCGTCTCCGCGGGCCGGCCCTCGGGCACGGGGATGCCGTACTCGGCGAACAGCCGTTTGGCCTGATATTCGTGCAGATTCATCGTTCGTCCGGACTGTCAGTTGGGAGACGCGGGCCGGTTTCTGCGTTCTGGTTCGCGGCCGCCCGCGGAGGAGGTGCGTATTGTGGGGCAAAGGTCGAGGATTGGCAAAGGGGCCGCGAGGACGCACGTTCCTCTACAATGCGGCCTCAACGAACATGTAGGAGGGCCTTCAGGCCCGATCCCGATTCGCATCGGGCCTGAAGGCCCTCCTGCTTGGCCATCAAGGCAGCAGGGGCGTCAGGAACGGCATATGGCCGAAGAATCGCACGGGAATCCGGTGCCGGGGGCGGCTGCCGGCGCCACGTCGGAACTGGGCCGGCGGGTGCTGGGCACGCTCGCCGCCTTCCGCCTGTTCATCGCCGCCGCCTCGCTGCTCGCCTTCTTCGTCGACACCGACCCGCGACTGGTGGGCGCCGAGCATCCGGCGCTGTTCGCCGGCACCGCCGCCGCCTACCTGATTGTCGCAGCGTTCACGCTGATGGCGCTGCGCCGCACCGTGGCCGGCCTGCAGATCTACGCCCAGATCTCCCTCGACGTCATAGCAATCCTGCTGCTGATGTACGCCAGCGGCGGCGTCTCCAGCGGCCTCGGCGGGCTGCTCATCATCTTCGTCGGCGGCGGCAGCCTGGTGATGCCGGGCCGGCTTTCCCTGTTCTTCGCCGCCGTGGCTGCCATCGGCATCCTGTTCAGCCAGATGATCTCGGTATTTCGTGGCGACGCTCTCGCCGACGGCTACCCGGCCGCGGGCATCCTCGGCGCCGTCATCTTCGTCGTGGCGCTGGCCGCGCGGCCGCTGGCGCGGCGCATCCAGGAGAGTGAGGAACTCGCACACCAGCGGGGCGTGGACCTCGCCAACATGGCCGAACTCAACAACTACATCGTGCAGCACCTGCGCGAGAGCATCGTGGTGATCGACGCCGACGACCGGGTGCGGCTCATCAACGAATCCGCCGCCCACCTGCTGCGCGCAGAGAACTTCTCGCCCGGCATGAGGCTCGCGATGCTCTCGCCGGAACTCGACCGCCACGTGCGGGCCTGGCGCATGGTGGACCGGGAGGGCCCGCCGCCCGAGTTCACCATGACCGACCCGGAAGGCGGCACGCCCATCCTCGTGCACCTCGCTCCCTTCGGCCGCACCGGCCAGGGCCGCGGACCGGTGCTGGTGTTCCTGGAGGACGCGAGCCTGCTGGCCGAACGGGTGCAGCAATCCAAGCTGGCCTCGCTGGGTCGGCTCTCCGCCAGCATCGCCCACGAGATCCGCAACCCGGTCGGTGCCATGAGTCATGCCGGGCAGCTGCTGCAGGAGTCTCCCGCCATCTCGGCCGAGGAAAAGCGTCTGATCGAGATCATCCTTTCCCACTCCGACCGGGTGAGCCACATCATCGACAACATCCTCCAGCTCTCCCGCCGTGACACCAGCCAGCCCGAGCGCTTCCGCCTGCGGCCCTGGCTCGACGACTTCGTGC
>CAYQZN010000450.1:0-1900 GCA_964421805.1 uncultured Woeseiaceae bacterium | reverse complement strand
CGACGATGGGCACCGAGTCGGCCATGCAGTCGCGCACCGGCGTCACCGTGTTGGTCGCTCCCGGGCCGGAGGTCACCATGACCACGCCTACCTTGCCGCTGGCCCGCGCATAACCGGCCGCCATGAAGCCGGCACCCTGTTCGTTTGCCGGCACGACCAGTGGCATGGGGGAGCGTCCGTCCTCGTCCCGATGCTCGTCGTTGTAGCGGAACACGGCGTCGTAGGTCGGCAGTATCGCCCCGCCGCTGTAGCCGAAGATCGTGTCCACGCCCTCGTCCACCAGTACCTGCACGATGATGTCCGCGCCGGTCATGATCTTGCCCGCCAGCGGGTGGGCGGCTGTGGCTCTCGTCTCGCTGATCTCGCTCATGGCAACTCGCTCGCGGCATCGCGCTGGGGGCTGCGGCCTGCCGCAACCCCGGGGAACGGCGGAAAATCAAGGGTCGCATCGAGTCTCGGTCAATTCCTTGTGCATTGCAATAGCCGGGAATAAGCGCCAGTATCATTGCGTTACGTCATTCTTGTCACGGGACCGACCGGATCATGCGACACGTCATCTCCGTACTGATGCAGAACGAGGTGGGGGCACTGACCCGTCTCACGGGCATGTTTTCCACCCGCGGTTACAACATCGAATCGCTGAACGTAGCGCCCACCGACGACCCGACGCTGTCCCGTCTGACGGTGGTCTCCAGCGGCTCCGATGCGGTCATCGCCCAGATCGTGAATCAGATGGGCAAGCTCATCGACGTGGTGTACATCCACGACATGACGCTGGGCGAGCACTTCGAGCGGGAGTTGTTGCTGCTGAAACTGAAGGTGCCGACCGGCGCCTATGAGGAGCTCCGCGAGCTGGTCGAGGCGGCCGGGGCTCGCGTACTCGACGACTCCCAGACCAGCTTCACCCTGGAGCTGACGGCCACGGTGAAGGAGGTGCAGGATTTCATGGACCGCGCCGCCGGCATCGCGCGGATCCTCGCCGTCGTGCGCAGCGGCGCGCTGGCCATGTCCCGGGGCGAGCAGGTGCTGGCGCACGAGTCCGGCCTGCGCGACAGCGCCTGAGACTGTCGGGGCTGGAGCCGTGAGTTCGGGCGGCAGACCGGGGGACTACCGGCGGCTGGTGGTCAAAATCGGCTCGGCGCTGCTGACCACGGAGGAGGGCGCGCTGGATCGTGGCTGGCTGGCGGCGCTGGCGGCCGACCTGGCGGCACTGCGCGCCGAGGGGCAGCAGATACTGGTCGTCTCTTCCGGTGCCGTGGCGCTCGGCAGCGCACCCCTGGGACTCGCGCGCCGCCGGTCCCGCCTGGAAGAGCAGCAGGCCGCGGCCGCGGTGGGGCAGGTGCGTCTGGCCCATGCCTGGCAGTCGGTCATGGCCGAGCATGGCGTGACCGTCGCCCAGGTGCTGGTCACGCCCGACGACACGGAGGACCGGCGCCGCCATCTCAACGCCCGCGGCACGCTGGAGACACTGCTGGAACTCGGCGCGATGCCGGTGATCAACGAGAACGATACCGTGGCCACGGACGAACTGCGCTACGGCGACAACGACCGCCTCGCCGCCAGGGTCGCGCAGATGATCAGCGCGGACTGCCTGCTGCTGCTGTCCGATATCGACGGCCTGTACACCGCGGATCCCGCGACTGATGCCGGCGCCGAACATATCCCGGAGGTCGAGCGCCTTACGCCGGAGATCGAAGCGATGGCCGGGCCGGTATCTTCGCGCTGGGGATCCGGCGGCATGCGCACCAAGCTCGCTGCTGCCCGCATCGCCGTGGCGGCGGGCTGCGACATGATCATCGCCGACGGGCGGGTGAGATCCCCGATCGCGGCGCTTGCGGCGGGGGCGCGCTCCACCCTGTTCCGGGCGGGCGCCAGTCCGGTGGCGGCGCGCAAGCGCTGG
>CAYQZN010000449.1:0-1906 GCA_964421805.1 uncultured Woeseiaceae bacterium | reverse complement strand
CCGCCATTATCCCGCCATTATTTCGGGACATTCCATGAACAGCGAACTGCGGAACCTCGGCCTGACCCCGTTCTTCGTCGCCCAGACGACGGTGGAGGAACTGGAGGATGGCCGCATCGCGCGGGTCTCTCAGGTGCAGCGGTCGGTGCTGCGAGTCCTGAACGGTGACGGCGAGAAGACGCTGCCGCTGCCCTCCGACTACTCGTCGACCCCATCCGTGGACCGGCCTACCGTCGGGGACTGGGTCGTGCTCCACGGCGACGGATCGAGGGTCGACCGCGTGCTGGAGCGCAAGAGCATCTTCCGGCGCGTCGCCGCCGGCGAGAAGAGCGAGCGCCAGCTGATCGCCGCGAATGTCGACATCCTGTTCGTCGTGAGTTCCTGTAACGCGGAGTTCAAGGAGTCACGCCTCGAGCGCTACCTGGCGCTCGCCGGGGAGGCCGGCGTGCTGCCCGTCGTCGTGCTGACCAAGATGGACCTCGCGGAGGATGCGGATTCCTACGTCGCCCGGGCCCGGAGCGTGCAGGCGGGCATCCCCGTCGTCATGCTGAATGCGCTGGAGGCAGAATCCTTCGGCGACCTCCGCGCCTGGATCGAGCCGGGGACGACGGTCGCGCTGGTGGGATCATCCGGTGTCGGCAAGACGACCATACTGAACACGCTCATGGGCGGCAGCGTTGCGGCGACGGCGGGCATCCGTGAAGACGACAAGAAGGGGCGCCATACGACGACTTCCCGGTCACTGTATCGGCTGCCGGGCGGGGGCGTTGCGATCGACGTCCCGGGCATGAGAGAACTGAAGGTCGCCGACGTCGGCGATGCGCTGGGCGCCATATTCGAGGATATCGAGTCGCTGGCCCGGCAATGCCGGTTCGCCGACTGCGGCCATGGGGCGGAGCCGGGCTGCGCCGTGCGTAAGGCGATTGCGGCCGGGCGGCTGGACGAGCGCCGGCTGGAGAACTACCGGAAACTGCAGCGGGAGAGCGCGCGCCACACCGCGTCGCTGGCGGAGACTCGGCGCAGTGAGCGCGAATTCGCCAAACAGGTCAGGCAGGTCATGGCGCTGAAGCGGAAACGGGGCGAGCCCGACTGAACGGCTGCTCAGTCGCCGTCCTTGCCGAGCTGCCGCAGGACATTCGCCTCGCTCGCGCCCTCGGTTCGCGGTATCTCCGGCCATCTTATTCCCCGGCCCGAGCCGGTCCGGATTCGCACTCGGGGAAGGATTCGATCAGGCTCATGCGCTCCCGCATCAGGCTGCGCGCGGCGGCCCACTTCTCCTCGGTGTCGAGCGCGCCGAGCGCATCGTATCGGTCCCCCAGGGACTCGTACTGCAGCCACCAGCGCTGAACCGGGCCGATGACCCATTCTCCGCCGATCCGGGAGAGCTTCAGGCCGTGAGACACCTCCGAGTGCCACGCCACGACCCAGACCTGGTCCGTGCAGTCAGGTCCGTCCTCGCACGGACAGCCGCTCGTGACGCCGGAGATGTTGACGAGTGCGGTCGGGAAGACCGCCCTCGTCGCCTGCTCGACCTGTCGCACTTCGTTATCCGAGATGTTCGTCTCGCGGAGCGGGTCCGTGGGGCGTCGGGGCCTGAGCTGATGCGCACGGCTCCAGCGCTGGTAGGAGCGCTCGGCAGTGACCGCCTCGTCCGCTTCGCCGGCTACCGTCGGCTGCGGCGGGGCGATCAGCAGGCCCGGGGATAGCCCGAGGACCGCGACGGTGATAATCCGATAGTTGCGGGTAGTCATCAGCCTACGGTTGCGGCAAGTCCCGGCGCAGATTGCCGGAATGCATCCGCTTCTCGCCTGCGAAGCGCTCGTAGAAATCCCGATGTGCGCGGTAGGAGAACACGTCGTCCCGTTCGGTGTAGTCCCGGATCCAGCCGATCAGCATGTCGAGGTTC
>CAYQZN010000448.1:0-1909 GCA_964421805.1 uncultured Woeseiaceae bacterium | reverse complement strand
GACGAATCCGGTCGGGACGAATCCGATCGGGACGAGCAGGAGCCGATCTACGGCACCACGTATCTGCCGCGCAAATTCAAGATGGGTTTGGTGGTGCCGCCGGAAAACGATATCGACGTCTACTCCCAGGACCTCGGTTTCATCGCCATCGAGGAAGAAGGCGAGCTGGCGGGGTTCAACGTGGTGGTCGGCGGCGGCATGGGAGCGAGCCACGGCGAGCCGGATACCTGGCCGCGGCTCGGCGACGTCATCGGCTACTGCAGGCCGGAGCAGGTGATCGCGGTGTCCGAGGCGGTGGTCACCACCCAGCGGGATTTCGGCGACCGCACGAATCGCAAGCATGCGCGGCTGAAGTACACCATCGAGGACCGCGGCGTCGACTGGTTCCGCGGCGAGGTGGAACGCCGGGCGGGTCTCGAGCTCGCGCCGGCGCGACCGTTCCGCTTCACCACCACCGGCGATCGCTACGGCTGGGTCGAGGGCGACGACGGGCTGTGGCATCGCACGCTGTTCATCGAGAACGGCCGCATCGCGGACCGGGAGCCCGTCTCGCTGCTGACCGCGCTGCGCGAGGTGGCGGCTCTCGGGCGCGGGCGTTTCATTCTCACACCGAACCAGAACGTGACCCTGAGCGGGCTCGACGACGGCGACCGCGACCGGGTGTCGGACATCCTGCGGCGGCATGGCGTCGATGGCGCCGGCTCACCGTCCGCCATGCGCAGCCACAGCCTGGCCTGCGTGGGGCTGCCCACCTGCGCGCTCGCCATGGCCGAGAGCGAGCGCTATCTGCCGGACCTGGTAGGGCGGCTCGAGGAACGGCTGGCGGCGCACGGACTCGAAGGCGAGCCGATCGTGATCCGGATGACCGGCTGCCCGAACGGTTGTGCGCGGCCTTACCTGGCGGAGATCGGCCTCGTGGGCAAGGCACCGGGCCGCTACAACCTCTATCTGGGCGCCGGCTTCAGCGGCGACCGGCTTAACCGTCTCCACCGCGAGAACATCGACGAAGAAACCATTCTTGCGGAACTGGACGGGCTCTTCGCCCGCTACGCCGCGGAGCGGGACGGCGCAGAGCGCTTCGGCGACTTCCTGGTGCGCGCCGGCGTGATCCGGGCCGTCACCTCCGGGCCGGATTTCCGCGCGGACGAGGGAAAGGTGGCATGAGAGCGCTCGGCGAAAACGACAGTCGCCGCCTCGCCGCCGAGGCGGCCAGCGCGAGGCTCGCGCCGCTGGCGGCCGCGCGGCGCATCGAATGGGCGCTGGAGTATCTGCCCGGCAACCACGTGCTGAGTTCGAGCTTCGGCGCCCAGGCGGCGGTCAGCCTGCATCTCGCCACCCGCGTCGACCCCGACCTCCCGGTCATCCTCATCGATACGGGCTACCTCTTCCCCGAGACCTATCGGTTCGTCGACGAACTGACCGAGCGCCTCTCGCTGCGTCTCCATGTCTATCGTCCGGTGCTGAGCGCCGCCTGGCAGGAAGCCCGTTACGGGCGGCGTTGGGAACAGGGTGGCGCAGGCATCGACGACTACAACCGGGAGAACAAGGTGGAGCCGATGGAGCGGGCGCTCGCGGAGCTCGGCGCCGGCACCTGGATCGCAGGCCTCAGACGCCAGCAGTCGGACTCCCGCGGCAGCCTGCCGGTAGTCTCCGGGGACGGTGAACGCTGGAAGCTGCATCCCATCGTCGACTGGACCGAGCGGGACATCCACCGCTACCTCACGCGCCATCGGCTGCCCTACCATCCGCTGTGGGAGCAGGGCTACGTCTCCATCGGCGACGTCCACACCACCCGGCCGCTGCACGAAGTGGAGGATGCCGCCGGCACCCGCTTCTTCGGGCTGAAGCGCGAGTGCGGCCTGCACGAGATGGACTTCGGCAAGACCGGCTGAGTCAGTCCGCGTCCGCG
>CAYQZN010000447.1:0-1911 GCA_964421805.1 uncultured Woeseiaceae bacterium | reverse complement strand
TCACCGCCGTCGACGTCGCCCACAGCGTCCCGGCCCAGGGCTACACCATCAACGACGCCGGCAAGGGCTTCGCGGTGAGCGGCGACACCGGCACCAACCGCACACTGTGGCCCATACTGAATTCCCTGCCGGAGCTGCGGGCGCTGGTCATCGAGGTCTCCTTCCCGAACGCGCAGGAGAATCTGGCCCGTGAGTCGGGCCACTACACGCCGAGTACGATGGCCCGGGACATCGCCCAGCTCCGCCACACACCGGACATCTGGCTGACGGCGATGAAGCCCGGCGAGGAAGAGGTGATCCTGCACCAGGTCAAGGAGGCACTGCCCCTGCGCCGGGTCGAGATGCTGTCGCGGGGTGCCGTACTCGACATCTGACATCCGGTTTTCCGGCAGGCCGCCGAACCGCTAGAATAAGCCGCTGTCAAAGGCCAACCACGGCCTCCAGTCACTGACGCCCGCGGGCGACGGCAGCATGTTCGACAATCTCAGCGATCGACTGAGTGGTGCGGCGAAATCCCTCACGGGCAAGGGCCGCATCACCGAAGACAATATCCGGGACACCCTCCGGCAGGTGCGCATGGCCCTTTTGGAGGCCGACGTGGCCCTGCCCGTGGTCAAGGACTTCATCGGCCGGGTGCGCGAACGGGCGCTCGGCGAAGAAGTCTCGCGCAGCCTCACGCCGGGTCAGGCGTTCGTCAAGATCATCCAGGCGGAGCTGGAGCGGGTGCTGGGCGGGGAGACCCAGGCGCTGGATCTGCGCGCGCAGCCGCCGGTGGTCATCCTGCTGGCCGGCCTGCAGGGCGCGGGCAAGACCACCACGGCGGCGAAACTCGCCCGGCGCCTGATCGAGAAGGAGAAAAAATCCGTTGCGCTGGTCAGCGTCGACGTGCATCGGCCGGCCGCCATCCTCCAGCTGGAGCGCCTGGCGGGCGAGGTGGGCGCCGAGTGGATCCCTTCCGAGGCCTCGGAGGCGCCCACGGTCATCGTGCAGCGGGCGCTGGAGGCCGCCCGGCGCAGCTTCGCGGACGTCCTCATCGTCGATACGGCGGGGCGCCTGCACGTCGACGGGGAGATGATGAGCGAGGTCCGGGCCGTGCACGAGCTGGCCTCGCCCCACGAGACCCTGTTCGTGATCGATGCGATGGCAGGCCAGGATGCCGTGAACGCGGCCCGGGCGTTCTCCGAGGCGCTGCCCCTCACCGGCGCCATCCTGACCAAGGCTGACGGCGATGCCCGCGGCGGTGTCGCCCTGTCGGTACGCGAGATCACCGGCAAGCCCATCCGCTTCATGGGCGTCGGCGAGAAGACCGACGCGCTGGAGGTGTTCCACCCGGGGCGCATGGCCACCCGCATCCTGGGCATGGGGGACGTGCTGTCGCTGGTGGAGGAGGTCGAGCAGAAGGTCGACCGCAGGAAGGCGGAGAAACTCGCCGGCAAGATCGCGAAGGGCAAGGGCTTCACCCTTGCCGACATGCGCGATCAGTTCCAGCAGATGCTGGAGATGGGCGGTCTCGAGTCCCTGATCGACAAACTGCCGGGCATGGGCAAGATCAACCCGGCGGCGCTGAAGGGGCAGGCCGACGACAGTCAGCTGCGCCGCCAGATCGCCATCATCAATTCCATGACCCCCGGCGAGCGGCGTTTCCCGAAGACCATCAACGGTTCGCGCAAGCGGCGTATCGCCGCAGGCAGCGGCGTGCAGGTGCAGGACGTGAACCGGCTGCTGAAGCAATACACGCAGATGGAGAAGATGATGAAGCGCTTCTCGAAGGGCGGCATGAAGAAGCTGATGCGCGGCATGCCCGGAGGCGGAATGCCGCCCATGGGTCGCTGATGGGTCGCTGATGGGTCGCTGACGGGTCGCTGACGGGGAGTGCGGCGGCCGCCGGAACGGCCGAAAAGTTCTTCACTT
>CAYQZN010000446.1:0-1916 GCA_964421805.1 uncultured Woeseiaceae bacterium | reverse complement strand
GGCTCAGCGCCCGCAGCCAGGCCAGCAACTGGTGGCGATGGCGGAAGACGCGGCTCTCGGCGAGGCGGCGCTGCAGGGCGGCCGGATCGGCGTCGCCCAGCATCGCGCGCACCGCCGGATTCATGCGCGTGACGTGGCCGCGGGCGTCCAGTTCGAACAGCCCGGCGGGGACGTTGTCATAGAGCCGCTGCCAGCGCTCCTCGACCTCGCGCAGGGCCCGCCGCGCGCCCGCTGCGGCGGGGCGCTCGTCGGCGTCGTCGGCGGAGTCATGGTCATGCGTTGCGGGCCGGTTCATGGGCGGCGGCTTCCCTTCAGGCGTTGCGGGGTCGTTGTCGGCGCGTGCCGGGCATTGCTGGAGGTTGGCCCTTGGCGGCGCCATAATGCGCGCCACGCGGGGCCGGGTACTCCCGGCCATAGTACTGGGCCGCGGCCAGCGAGACGAGGGGAGGAGCATCATGAAATTCTACGATTGTCAGTCGGCGCCGAGCCCCCGGCGGGTGCGGATATACCTGGCGGAGAAGGGCATCGAGCTGCCGACGGTCGAGGTGGATCTGGGCGCCGGCGAACACCTGCGCGACGAGTTCCGCGCCATCAACCCGGATTGCACCGTGCCCGCGCTGGAGCTGGACGACGGCACGATGCTGACCGAGTCCTTTGCCATCTGCCAGTACCTGGAATCCGTCTACCCGGACCCGCCGCTGATGGGCCGGGACGACCGTGAGCGGGCGCTGGTCACCCAGTGGAACGCGAAGGTGGAGGCCCAGGGCCTGAGCGCGATTGCTGAAGCCTTCCGCAACCGTTCCCGGGGTTTCGCGGGCCGGGCGCTGACGGGTCCCGAGGGTTTCGAGCAGATCGCCGAGCTGGTGCCGCGCGGCCGGCGCCGGGCGGAGCTGTTCTTCACCCGCCTCGACGACGAACTCGCCGGGCGGGAATTCGTGGCCGGCGACGTCTTCACCGTGGCCGACATCACCGCGCTGGTCACCGTGGACTTCGCCGGCTGGATAAAGCTGCCGCTGCCCGAGGGCGTCGACCACCTGCGACGCTGGCACGAGGCCGTCTCGGCCCGGCCCGGCACCCGGGTCTGAGTCCGCTCAGCCGTCCGGGGCGCGCGGAGTCCCGGCGCCTGCGGCCGCGGCGCCGGCCAGCGCATAGACGCCCAGCCAGGCCAGCAGCAGCGCCTTGGTGACCTCGATGGCCGCGTAGACGCCGTGCGCCGCGGACGGCGGCGGCTCGCTGCCGGCGATCACCATTTCGGAACGGGCCACGAGTTCCGGCAGCAGCCACAGGGTCTGGGCCGCCAGCATCGCCGCCAGTACCGCGGCGGCGATCCAGAACAGCCGCCGCCGCTCGGCGACCAGTGCCAGCACGAGGGTCAGCGCGAACAGCACGAGCTCCGTGCGATTCAGCGCCGTGAACACGACCCGGCCCACGTCGAAGGCGACGGGCCGGGTGAGGGTGGGCGCCGTGAACTTGACCGGCGCCTCGATGAACGAGATGCCGATGACGACCCCGAGCCAGATCAGCAGGACGGGGCCGGGGGAGAGCAGTATTCTTTTCATGGCAGTCGTCGCAAAGATGGTGGTATCACTGTTGTCTTGCCCGGGTGCGGCAGGCAATCTGAGCGGACTCGAGGGGCGAGCATAGCACCGGTGCGCCGGCGGGCGCCTGGTGGGGAGAGTGCATCGTGAGTGAAGCGCAGTCGGCGGACGCGGTCCTGATGATCCGGCCGGTCCGCTTTCAGACCAATCCGCTGACCGCGGAGTCGAACAAGTTCCAGGCGGAGGCCCCCGTGGCGCCGGCGGACACCGCACAGGAGCGGGCGCTGGCCGAGTTCGAGGGACTGCGTGCCGCGCTGGAGAGCGCCGGCGTGGCCGTGCACGTCTTCGACGACACGCCGGAGCCGCACACGCCGGACT
>CAYQZN010000445.1:0-1937 GCA_964421805.1 uncultured Woeseiaceae bacterium | reverse complement strand
TCGCCGTCGCCGCCGCCGTCGCTGCCGCCGCGTTCGGTCAGCAGCGTCAGGATCTCGTCGCCGGAACTCACCTTGTCGCCGGCACTCACCACGACCTCGGCCACGCGCCCCGCCGCGGGCGACGGCACTTCCATGGAGGCCTTGTCGGTCTCGAGGGTGAGCAGCGGATCCTCTTCGGCCACCTCGTCGCCTTCCGCGACGTGGACCTCGATCACGTCCACCTCGTCGAAGTCGCCGAGGTCCGGCACCTCGACCTTGCGCCGGCCCGGCTCGGCCACCGTGTCGCCACCGGACTTGCCGCCGGACTTGCCGCCCGACCCGCCGCCCGACTCGTCGCCCGAGTCGTCGCCGCCGGAGTCGTCCTTGCCGGAGCGGTCCTCGTCACCGCCATTACCGGCCTGCTTATCGCCGGCATCGGCCGGGGTATCCCCGGAAGAGACTTCGGCATCGCCGGCATCCTTTTCCTCGTCGGCGGCGCTATCCTCCTCACCGTCCCCACTCGTCTCGATGACGGCGATCAGATCGCCCTCGTTCACCGTATCGCCCGACGAGACGCTGACCTCTACCACCTTGCCGGCAGCGGTGCTGGGGACGTCCATCGACGCCTTGTCGGTCTCGAGCACAATCAGGCCGTCTTCCACCTCGACCGTGTCGCCGGCGGAGACCAGCACCTCGATGACGTCCACGTCGGAGAAGTCGCCGAGATCGGGGACGCGTATTTCCTTGCGTTCAGCCATAGCGCCGCCTCAGAGAGTCACCGGATCCGGCTTGTCCGGATCGATGTCGTAGCGCCGGATGGCATCGGAGACCGTCTCCATGTCCAGCGCGCCCTCGTCGGCCAGCGCTTTCAGCGCCGTCACTGCGATGTAGCGCCGGTCCACCTCGAAGTGCTGGCGCAGCGCGGAGCGACGGTCGCTGCGGCCGTAGCCGTCGGTGCCGAGCGTGACGTACTGGCCCGGCACCCAGCGCTGGATCTGGTCCGGCACGATCTTCATGTAGTCCGTCGCCGCGACGAAGGGGCCGTCCTTGTCCGCCAGGCACTGGTCCAGGTAGCTGCGCCGCGGCTCTTCGGCCGGGTGCAGCTGGTTCCAGCGTTCCACCTCCAGGCAGTCGCGGCGCAGCTGGTTGAAGCTGGTGGCACTCCAGATGTCAGCCGGGATGGAATAGTCGTCCTGCAACAGCTCGGCGGCGGCGATGACCTCGCGCAGGATCGTGCCCGCGCCCATCAGCTGCACGCGCACCTTGCCCCGCCCGCCGATCTTCAGCAGGTACAAGCCCTTCAGGATGCCGTCCTCCACGCCCTTCGGCATGGGCGGATGGACGTAGTTCTCGTTCATGCAGGTGATGTAGTAGAAGACGTTCTCCTGCTCGTGCATCATGCGCCGCAGTCCGTCCTGGATGATCACCGCCAATTCGTAGGCATAGGTGGGGTCGTAGGACAGACAGTTCGGCACGGTGGAGGACAGCACCAGGCTGTGTCCGTCCTGGTGCTGCAGGCCCTCGCCGGCCAGCGTGGTGCGCCCGGCGGTGCCACCCATCAGGAAGCCCCGCGACTGCATGTCGCCGCCGGCCCAGATGAAGTCGCCTATGCGCTGGAAGCCGAACATCGAGTAGAAGATGTAGAAGGGGATCATCGGCCGGTCGTGATTGCTGTAGGCCGTGCCCGCGGCCGCCCAGGAACAGAAGGAGCCGGCCTCGTTGATGCCCTCCTCCAGGATCTGCCCCTTCTTGTCCTCCTTGTAGTACATCAGCTGGTCGGCGTCCTGGGGCGTGTAGAGCTGGCCCTTGGAGGAATAGATGCCCACCTGGCGGAACATGCCTTCCATGCCGAAGGTGCGCGCCTCGTCGGGCACGATGGGCACGACGTATTTGCCGATGCTCTTGTCCCGGATCAGCGTCGTCAGCAGGCGGATGAACGCCATGGTGGTCGACGCCTC
>CAYQZN010000444.1:0-1937 GCA_964421805.1 uncultured Woeseiaceae bacterium | reverse complement strand
CGGTGCCCGGCGAGCAGCACACCTTCGGCCTGCTGATGGTGACCGAGTTCTTCCGCCGCGAAGGCTGGGACGTCTGGGGCGGTCCCTCCGCGAGCCATAGCGACGTCCTCCAGGTGGTCAACGCCGAGAAGTTCACGGTCGTCGGCTTCTCCGTGAGCTGCAACGACCGACTGGACGAACTGACCGAATGGATCCAGACCATCCGCAATCATTCCCGCAACCGGGAGATCGGCGTCCTTGTCGGTGGCCGGGTATTCGTTGACAACCCCGAGCTGGTGCGCGAAGTCGGCGCCGACGCGACGGCCCTGGACGGGCGGCAGGCAGCACTTGACGCGCTGGAACTGCCCCGTCAACTGAAGAGGCATTAGTGACCAATCCGGATCAGGTAGGCGCAAGAGGTAATCGGCACACGGCGATAAGGAGGGCCTTCCGCTCTGCGGCCCGCACGCTGGATCAGCTGACCGCGAACACCATTGCCACCCTGATCGCGGCCAGCGCCGACATCGCACTGGTGATCGACAATAAGGGCGTAATCGTCGATCTGTCCCTCGGCGGCAGTGATCTGCCGCCGGAATTGGGCGACCACTGGCTGGGCAAGCCCTGGCTCGAGACCGTCGCCCTCGACAGCCGGCCGAAGGTGGAGGCATTGCTGGAGGACGCGGCCCGCGGCGAGACGCCTCGCTGGCGTCACGTCAACCATCTCACGTCTGACGGACGCAACCTGCCCGTACGCTACTGCACGGTGCGCCTGCGCAAACAGGGCAACATCGTGGCGGTTGGCCGCGACCTGCAGGCGATCGCCAACCTGCAGCAACGGCTGATGGACGCGCAGCAGTCCGTCGAACGCGACTACTGGAACCTGCGCCAGCTCGAGACCCGCTACCGATTCCTGTTCCAGACCGCCTCCGAGGCCGTGCTGATCGTCGATGCGGCAAACCAGAAAATCCTGGAAGCGAATCCGGTGGCGGAGAAGCTGCTCGGCGAACGGAGCAAGAAAGTCGTCGGGCGGCCCCTCGGCGACACCTTCGCAAAGCAGAGCGCGGCTGCGCTCCACGACTTCCTCGCCGAAGTGCGGGCGGCCGGAAGGGCAGAGGATATCCAGGCGAAGCTGCCCGACGATCGGCGCGTGGCCGTGCGGGCCGCACTTCTTCGTCAGGAGAGCGGATCGCTGCTGTTGGTACGACTGCACACCGTGAACGAGCTGGCAGGGGATTCCTCGCTTTCCGAGGCCAAACGTCAGCTCGCCAGCGTCGTGGAGAGCGCGCCGGATGGCATCGTGGTCACGGGTCAGGACGGTCGCGTCGTCAGCGCCAACGCAGCGTTCCTGGAACTCGCGCAGCTCGCCGGCGAAGACGAGGCCAAGGGCGAATCTCTGGACCAGTGGCTCGGCAGGCCGGGCGTGGACCTGAACGTGCTCATTGCGAACGTGCGTCAGCACGGCGCGGTGCGTTTGTTCGCCACCTCCGTCCAGGGCAACTACGGCACGGTGACCGAAGTGGAAATCTCCGCCGTGGCCATCCGCAGTGAGGACCGGCTGCGCTTCGGCTTCGTGATCCGGGACGTGGGTCCGAGGCTCGCCACCGATCACCAGACCATGCAGGCCCTGCCGCGCTCCGTGGAGCAGCTGAAGGACCTGGTGGGCCGGGTCCCGCTGAAGGAGCTGGTCCGCGAATCCACCGACCTCATCGAGAAGCTCTGCATCGAAGCCGCCCTGGAGCTGACCGACGACAACCGCGCGTCCGCGGCCGAACTCCTCGGGCTGAGCCGTCAGAGCCTGTACGTCAAACTCAGACGCTACGGCCTCGGCGACCTGGGACCCGACACCGAGGCCTGACCCATGGGCGGACAGGCTACCGGCAGCGTCCACGCGCCGGCCCCGGCGCCGGGAGCCGTACTCGAACTCCTGAAACCCATCACCTGGTTCCCGCCGATGTGGG
>CAYQZN010000443.1:0-1938 GCA_964421805.1 uncultured Woeseiaceae bacterium | reverse complement strand
TGTCCTCGATGACGATGGCCGGCGACGGGACGCGCTGGCCCGCGCCCAGTTCGGCACGGTCGTAGACGGGCACGCGGCGGTGGTCGCCCTGCAGCCAGACCTCGATGTGCTCGAGGGGTTCGGGCGGCGCATCCGTCGCGTCCGGGCCGCTGAAACCCTGCGGCAGTTCGTCACGGCCCCGGGCTTCCACCGTGAGCGATGCCAGCACCAGCGGTTCGTCGCCGGGCGCCACGCCGAAGCGGGTGCGGTGGGCCTGCGCGAAAGCCGCGGCCGCCTCGCCGGGGCTGCCTCCGGGGACGGTGAGTATGGTGTCGCTGCCGGCCACCCGCAGGCCGTAGCGCACCGCGATCTCCAGCGCGTCACCGGGAAGGCCCTGGGCGGCGAGTTCGTCCCGGCAATCGGCCAGCAGTCGGTTGCGGGCGGCCTCGGCCGCGTCCGTCGCGGCCTCGAGCGGCCTCTCGATGCTTTCGGTGCGCGAGGCGATCAGGTCGGCCAGCCCCATACCGTAGGCCGACAGCAGGCCGGCCAGCGGATGCAGCCAGACCGAGCGCACGCCGAGGACGTCGGCCACCCGGCAGGCGTGCTGTCCACCGGCGCCGCCGAAACAGCACAAGGTGAAGTCACGCACGTCCTCGCCGCGTTCCACGGTGATGTGACGGATGGCATTCGCCATGTTCTCGACGGCGATCCGGAGATAGCCCTCGGCCACTTCCTCGGCGGTCGGGGTCCGGCCGGTGTCGGCACCGACCGCCTCCGCCAGCGCCCCGAGCGCGGCCAGACTCGCTTTCCGGTCCAGGGGCTCGTCGCCACCGGGGCCGAACACGGCGGGGAAGTGGGCCGCGGGGATACGCCCGAGGGCGACATTGGCGTCGGTCACCGTGGCGGGCCCGCCGCGCCGGTAGCAGGCGGGCCCGGGATCGGCGCCGGCGGATTCGGGGCCGGCCTGGAAGCGGCCGTCCCGGTAGGTCAGCACCGAGCCGCCGCCCGCGGCGATGGTGTGTATCTCCATCATCGGCGCGCGCAGGCGCACGCCCGCCACCTCCGAGTCCAGGGTGCGCACGTATTCGCCCGCCCAGGCCGAGACGTCGGTGGAGGTGCCACCCATGTCGAAGCCGATCAGCCGCTCGAGACCGATGGCGCTCGCCGTCTGCACCATGCCCACCACGCCGCCGGCAGGGCCGGACAGCACGGCGTCCTTGCCGCGCAGGCGGGCGGCGTCGATGAGCCCGCCGCTCGACTGCATCATCTGCAGCCGTTCCGGCGCCGCCACCGGCTCCAGCGCCCGGCCCAGGCGCTCGACGTAGCGGTACAGCACGGGCGAGAGATAGGCGTCCACCAGGGTGGTCTGGGCGCGGCTCACGAACTTGATGACCGGGGCCGTCTCGTGGGACACGGAGATCTGGGTGTAACCGAGCTCCCCGGCGATGGCGGCGACGCGCTGCTCGTGCGCCGTCCAGCGATAGCCGTGCACCAGGCAGGCGGCGACCGCGGTGATGCCCCGCTCGCGGGCCGCCGCGAGGTCCCGGCGCAACGCCGCCTCGTCCAGCTCCCGGAGCACCGCCCCGTCCGCGCCGACCCGCTCGTCGGCCTCGATGATCTGCGTCTCGAGCGGGGCGGGCTTGCGGATGTGCAGCGCGAAGATATCCGGCCGGCTCTGGTAGGCGATGGCGAGCGCGTCGCGGAAGCCTTTCGTCACCACCAGCGCGACGGGCTCGCCCCGGCGCTCGAGCAGGGCGTTGGTCGCGACGGTGGTGCCCATCTTCACGGCATCGACGCGGGCGCCGGCATTGCCGGCGGCGGCGAGCAATCGGCGGATTCCCTCGACGGCCGCGTCGTCGTACTGCCCCGGCGATTCGGACAGCAGCTTGGCGGTGACCAGTTCACCGGCGGGCGAGCGGCCGATCACGTCCGTGAACGTGCCGCCCCGATCGATCCAGA
>CAYQZN010000442.1:0-1939 GCA_964421805.1 uncultured Woeseiaceae bacterium | reverse complement strand
TCGTAGGCGCGCTCGCCCCGGGCGGTCTGCTCGACCACCATCGGCACCAGGTTCAGGGCTGTCTCTTTCATGGGTTCTCCGTGTGCGGTGATTCGATTCGTGTGTGCGTGCCAGTCAGATTCGTTGGAAGCCTGTAGGAGGGGCTTCAGCCCCGATTCCGAAGCGCAGGGAATCGCGGCTAAAGCCGCTCCCACGACGGTCCCTACGGCGTCTGCATGTAGTCCTTGAAGGCGATCTTTTTCTCTTCGGCCTGGCCGTTGTCGATCAGCCAGTCGACGGCCTGCTCCTCCAGCACCACCGGGCCCAGCCGGGAGATGAAGTCCTGGTTGCCCAGGTAGGCGGAGACGAGCTGCTCGGACTGGTCGTAGCCGGCGAACATCTCCTGCACCTTGCCGCGCAGCCGGTCCGTGTCGAGCTGGATGTCCTTGTCGTTGATGAGCTGCTGCACCAGCAGGCCCAGGCGCACCCGGCGCTCCGCCATCTCGCGGAAATTCTCCAGCGGCGGTGCCTGTTCGGCATCTTCAATCCCCATGCGCTGCATGGCGTCTTTCTGCAGCGTCTGCGACTCCTGCTGCACCAGGGCTTCCGGGACCTCCAGCGGGTTGTTGCCGAGCAGCCCTTCCATGGCCTGCTCCTTCATGTCCGCCTTGATGCGGCCCTCGAGTTCCTGGCGCATGTTGTCCTCGACGTCCGCGCGCAGCTGCTCGACGCCGCCTTCTTCGACGCCGTAGGCCTTCGCCAGTTCCTCGTCCAGCGGCGGCAGCACCTGGGCCTGCACCTCGTGGACCACGGCCTTGAACTCGGCCTTCTTGCCGGCCAGGTCCTCGGCGGGATAGTCCTTGGGATACTTGACCTTGAAGGTCTTCTCGTCGCCGGCGGAGACCCCGGTCAGCGCCTTCTCGAAGTCCTCGATCATGCGGCCTTCGCCCAGGATCACCGGAATCTGCTCGCCCTTGCCGTTCTCGATGGGCTCGCCCTTGATGGAGCCCTCGAAGTCGACAATCACCTTGTCACCTTCGGCGGCCGGCCGGTCGACGCTCTCCCATTCGGCCTTCTGCCGGCGGAGATTCTCCATCATCTCGTCCACGTCGGCGGCGGTGATCTCCACCACCGGGCGGGCGACCGAGATCTTGTCCAGGTCCTTGAGCTCCACCTCCGGGTAGACCTCGAAGGTGGCCGTGTAGACCAGACCCTCGTCGCCGGCCTTCTCCGGCTGGATCTGCGGGCCGCCGGCGGGCACGAGGCTCTCGCGCTGCAGGGCCTCGGAATAGCTGGTCTGCATCATCTCCGAGAGCACTTCCTGGCGCACCTGGTCGCCGTAGCGCTGCCGGATGACCTTGGCAGGCACCTTACCCGGCCGGAACCCCTTGATCTTGGCGGTCCTGCCGACCCGGCGCAGCCGGTTCTCGATCTCTTTGTTGATGCGCTCAGCCGGCACCTCGACGCGCAGCCGCCGCTCGAGATTTCCGGTGGCTTCCACTGAAACCTGCATGTTCTCGGACATCCGTTCTACTTTCTGAAACCGCGACAAAGGAGAGGCACCCCGGGACGAGTGGTGCGAAAGGAGAGACTCGAACTCTCACGGGTTGCCCCACAGGATCCTAAATCCTGCGCGTCTACCAATTCCGCCACTTTCGCCCGGTCTCGGGAGCGCGCTCACCGAACAGGCAATTATAACGCAAGCGGGCATACGCGTGTAGGAGGGCCTTCAGGCCCGACCCTGCCAGCCTCGACCCCACGTTCTATCAACGTTGGCCCGCCATCGGGGCTATCCATCGCCGCGACCTTTTGTCGGGAGCAAGGTGGATACCCCCGCAGGGCGGCCACAATAGAAGGGGTCGGGCAGGAAGGAATCGGGCCTGAAGGCCCTCCTGCGAGAGGAGGTGGGGATTCGGGAGGATGGTGGGCCGTGTAGGAATCGAACCTACAACCAATGGAT
>CAYQZN010000441.1:0-1963 GCA_964421805.1 uncultured Woeseiaceae bacterium | reverse complement strand
TGCAGGTACGGCGTGCGACCGACGACCTGGAAGCCTACGAGCTTTACCTGCGCGGCCGGCAACTGTTTGCACAGCGCGGCGCGAATCTTTTGCCGGCGCGTGAGCTGCTCGAGAGCGCGGTGGCGCGTGATCCCCGTTTCGCCGAAGCCTGGGCGGTACTGGCTGCGATCCACGTGGTGATGCCGTCTTATTTCGCCGAGGCCTCGGCCGACGAGGCGCATGACGAGGCGCGCGCCGCGGCGGCTCGGGCGCTCGCCATCGTGCCGCAGCAGCCCGAGGCGCTCGCCGTGAGCGCACGCCTCGCCGCGGAGCGGGGCGAGCGACTCGACGCGGTGCGGTTGATGCAACGGTCGCTCGCCGGGGACCCGAACAACGCCAATTCCTGGATGTGGAACGGCCTGACGCTGCTCGAGGGCGGGCATGTGGGCGCGGCCCGGGCCAGCTTCGAAAAAGCACGCCAGCTGGACCCGCTCAGCGGCATCCATCGCGGCTGGCTCGGCGCGACGCTGGCGATCGAGGGCGAAATCGAGGCGGCGAAACCACATTTGCAGCGCGCGCGGGAGCTCGGCTGGCGCGGTCCCGCCAGCGCCTGGCTGCTGAAGATCGCGATCGCCGAAAAAGACCATGCGGAAGCAGCCGCCCGCTACGAGGACTGGTTGCGCGACGACGGGCGCATCGCGCCTGAGCATCTCGACGTGCATCGTGCCATCGCACCGGCGGTGACCGATCCCGCGCGGCGCGACGAAGCCCGCGCGTTGTTGTTGGCGGCCGTGGAACGATGGCCCGAGCAGGAGTGGGTGCAGCTGTTCCTCTTCGTCGGACTCGAGGAGGAGGCGCTGGCCGAGGCGCTGCGCCCCAAGCCGCTCTCCGGACAGATCCTGCTGATGATGATCTGGTCCCCGGCGGACAAGTCTTTCCGTGAGCAGCCGCGGTTTCTCGAGCTTGCCGAGGCACGGGGCCTGATGGCGTTCTGGGAAGCGGCGGGCTGGCCTGATTATTGCCGACGCGTGGTGTCGAACGCGCCACACCTGGAGTGCGAGCGATGAGCCTGTTTAACGAACTCAAACGCCGCAACGTGTTCCGCGTTGCCGCGGCCTACGTCGTGATCGGCTGGCTGATCCTGCAGGTGGCGGAGATCGTGCTCGGTTTCATTGGTGCGCCCGAGTGGGTGGGTAAGGCGGTTATCGCGCTGTTGTTGCTGGGCTTCGTGCCGGTGCTGGCGCTGGCCTGGGTATTCGAGGTCGGGCCGCACGGCGTGCGCCGGGATGACGGCACGAACGCGCGCGATGAGAGCCCGCAGGCGCGCCGGCTGGACGTGATCACGCTGGGCTCGGTGGTGCTGGTGATGCTGCTGCTGGTCTGGCAGCACCTGGGTTCCGCGCTCACCGGGGAGCAGGACGGCCGCCACGCGCAGGATAGCCGGCAACCGCAGCAACAGACCGCACCGGCGGTCGAGGCGGTCGAGTCGGCGCCGCGGCCTGCGCGCGTGCGTCCCGAGCCGCCGCCGTTCGAAGTGCCGGCGGGCTCGATTGCCGTGTTGCCGTTCACCAACCGCAGCGCCGAGCCCGACACGGCGTATTTCGTCGACGGCATTCACGACGACCTGCTGACGCAACTGGCGCGCAACGACCAGCTGATCGTTATCTCCCGCACCTCGATGATGGAGTACCGCGACACCACCAAGAACGTGCGGCAGATCGGCGAGGAACTGGGCGTGGCCACGATCCTGGAAGGCGCAGTGCAACGGGCGGGCCAGCGGGTGCGCATCAATGCGCAGCTGATCGACGCCAAGACGGATGCGCACCTGTGGGCCGATACCTTCGATCGCGAGCTGACGCCGGAGAACATTTTCGATCTGCAATCGGACATCGCCGTGGCGATTGCCTCTGCGCTCGGCCGCACGCTGAATTCGGACAGCGCCGCGGCCAGCAGGCCGTCGGCGCCGACGCTGGATGCCGAAGCG
>CAYQZN010000440.1:0-1973 GCA_964421805.1 uncultured Woeseiaceae bacterium | reverse complement strand
CCCGCTGAGCATCCGCCGTGAACTTCTTCGAGGCCCAGGACCGCAGCCGGCGCACCAGCCGCTGGCTCGTGGCGGCGTTCCTGCTCGCCACCGCCGCCATCATCACGGCGGTGACCGTGGTGGTGGCCGCCGCTCTCGCGCTGATGCAGCCGGAGACTGCCGCCGGACTGCTGAACGGCGGCCGGCTGTCCGCCAACGCCGGCCCGCTCGGCACCGTCGCGCTGGCGACGGCGGCCGTGATCGGCCTGGCGAGCCTGTACCGCACGGCGCGGCTCTCGGACGGCGGCGGGCAGGTGGCGCGCGAACTCGGCGCGACGCCGGTGCCCACCGACGTGCAGGACCCGCTGCGGCTGCGCCTGCGCAACGTCGTCGAGGAAATGGCGATCGCCTCGGGCGTCCCCGTGCCCGAGATCTACGTCCTTGAGGAGGAGCCGGGCATCAACGCCTTCGCCGCCGGCTTCAACCCGGGCGATGCGGCAATCGCCGTCACCCGCGGGACGCTCGAGACGCTGGATCGGGAAGAGCTGCAGGGCGTGGTCGCCCACGAGTTCAGTCATATCCTGAACGGCGACATGCGCCTGAATATCCGCCTGATGGGGTTGCTGTTCGGCATCCTCGCCATCGCGCTGGCCGGGCGTATGGTGCTGCGCGGCACCCGTCACGTGCGCCTGAGCAGCCGGTCCGGGCGCGGCGGCGCGCCGGTCGTGCTCGTCATCGGCGTGGGGCTGTTCCTCATCGGCTCCATCGGCGTGCTGTTCGCGCGCCTCATCAAGGCCGGCGTGTCCCGGCAGCGGGAATACCTGGCGGACGCGTCGGCGGTGCAGTTCACCCGCCAGACGCAGGGCATCGCCGGTGCGCTGAAGAAGATCGCGGGCGCGAGCGCCGGCTCGCGCTTCCGCGCCGCCGACCCCGAAGAGGTGAGCCACATGCTGTTCGCTTTCGGCGGCCGGTCGTTCACCCGCCTGATGGCCACCCATCCGCCGCTGGCAAAGCGCATCCTGGCCCTGGATCCGTCCTTCGATCCGGACAGCCTGACCGACATCGCGGCGGGCGGAGAAACCGCCGCCGAAGAGGGCCGGGTAGCCGGGCTCGCTGGGGGAGCGGCTGGAGCGGCTGGAGGGGCGGAGATACCCCTGGATGCCGAGCGCATCACCGCAAGCATCGGCAATCCCGGCGACGAGCAGGTGGCATTCGCCGGTCGGCTGCGGCGCACGATCCCGGAAGAGGTGCACCACGCAGCACACTCCCGGGACGGCGCCGTGCTGCTCGCACTGGCTCTGGTCCTGCACGCGGAAGCGGTGGCGAGGCAGCGCCAGCTGGCGCTGCTGCAGAGCCGTATCGGCGAGGCCCGCACCCGGCGCGTGGAGAGGCTGCACGCAGACTGCGCCGCCCTCGGCCCCCTCTACCGCCTGCCGCTGCTCGAGCTCGCCTTCCCGGCCCTGAAGGACCGGCCGCAGGCTCAGCTCGCTTTCCTGGTCGAACTCGGCGAGGAACTCACCACCCTCGACGGCACCCTGGACTTCTACGAATACTGCTTCACACGGACGCTGCGAGGGCACCTGTCGGAGGCACTGGCACCCCGCGCGGAGGCCCGGCGGGAGGGCACGAACATCGGCCGCCGGAACGCGCGCACCGCGGTGCAGCGGCTGCTTGCCACTCTGGCAGCGCACGGTGCCCGCGGCGAGGAGGCGAGCCGGCGCGCCTACGAGGCCGGCATCGCCACGCTGGACGGCGACTGGCCGCCCTATCGCCCGCTGACCGACTGGCAACGGGAACTGGACGCCTCACTGCAGATCCTGCGCCATCTCTCGGGCCGGTCCCGGCGCCGGCTGGTGGTGGCGCTGATCGCGGTGATCCGGCACGACCGGCGCACCACACTGGCCGAGGCGGAACTCCTGCGCGCCGTCTGCGCCATGCTGGATTGTCCGCTGCCGCCGCTCGCAACAGAGGTGGCGGAGCACTGAGCGCTGCCG
>CAYQZN010000439.1:0-1985 GCA_964421805.1 uncultured Woeseiaceae bacterium | reverse complement strand
CGCAATAGCGGGTCCGACCTGTCTCGCGATCCGCGCATCATCTCCGTGCGGACCCACCCGGGTGGCCCGTCAGGGTCACCCGGGTTTTTATTGTCCCGGGGCCGGGCCTGCCGGGGCTGCGCGACCGGGATTTGACTTTCCCGTCCGAGGACCTAAAGTGTCAGGCCATCCTGACACAGACTGACGCGCGAGTTCGCACACGAAACCGCCCCATGGTCGCCAAGTATTCCGAAGAACAGGACCTGATCAGGCAGCTCGCGTCGATCTGTGGTGCCGGTTTCGTCTCGACCGATCGGGACGAGCGCGCTTTCTTCTCCCACGACGTGTACCGCAACGGGGCGACCGCAGCCGCCGTGGTTGCGCCGGCCGATGCCGACGAACTCGCGGCGGTCGTCGCGGCGACCACTGGCGCGGGCTATGCCGTAATCGCGCGCGGCGGCGGCATGTCCTACACCGACGCCTACCTGCCCATCTGTGCCAATACGGTGATGGTCGACAGCCGACGGCTCGACCGGGTGCTGGAGGTGAACACGGAGGACAACTACGTGCGCGTGCAGGCGGGCTGCACCTGGGCGGCGCTGAACGAAAGGCTGGCGCAAGAGGGTGTGCGCACGCCCTACTGGGGTCCGCTGTCGGGCATCCGCGCTACGGTGGGCGGTGCGCTCTCCCAGGGCAGCATCTTCCTCGGCTCGGGGCGCTACGGCGCTGCGCAGGACAGCGTGCTGGGCCTGGAGGTGATCGGCGCGGACGGCAGCCGCATCGTGACCGGCAGCGCCGCCACCGGCCGGGCGCGTCCGTTCTTCCGCTACCACGGGCCCGATCTCACCGGCCTGTTCACCGGTGACTGCGGGGCGCTGGGTTTCAAGACGGAGGCCAGCCTGCGCCTGATCCGCCGCCCGGCGGCGACCGAATACCTGTCCTGGTCACTGCCGGATGCCGACGCCCTGTTCCGGGCGATGTCGGCGGTGGCCCGCAGCGAAGCTGCCTCCGAGGTGTTCGCCTTCGACCCCTACCTGCAGTCGCTCAGGATGAAGCGCTCGAGTCTGGCCGAGGATGTGCGGACCCTCGGCAAGGTCGTCGGCGGCGCCGGCTCGCTCGCCCGCGGACTGCGCGACGGCCTGCAGCTCGCCCGCTCCGGCCGCGGTTTCCTGGACGATGCGCCCTATTCGCTGCACGTCAGCGTGGACGGCCGGGACGCGGCGGACGCGGCGGCCGGAGCCGCCGCCGTGCGCGCGGCCGTCGACGGTACGGGCAAGGAGATCGAGAACGCGGTGCCGAAAGTGATGCGGGCGAATCCCTTCGCGGAGGTGAACAGCATGCTCGGGCCGGCAGGAGAGCGCTGGGCTCCCGTGCACGGCATCGTGCCGCCGTCGGAGGCCCCGGCGCTGTACGCCCGGCTGGAAGCCCTGTTCGAGCGCCACGGCGAGGAGGCCGCAGAGCTCGGCGTGCATCATGGGTACCTGTTCTGCACCATCTCCAACCATGCGCTCCTGATCGAGCCGTGCCTGTACTGGCCCGGCGAGCGCACGGCCTTCCATGAAAGGGTGATGGACGACGGCCATCTCGCGCGCCTGCCCCGGGGCGAGGACAACCCGGAGGCAGCGGCGCTCGCGGCGCTGCTGAAAGACGAGTTGGCGGACCTTTTCCATGCGGCGGGCGCGACGAGTTTCCAGATCGGCAAGTTCTACCGCTACCGCGAGGGCAGGGATCCCGGTGCCTGGGCCCTGCTGCAGGCCGTGAAGCGGCAGGTGGACCCCGACGGGCTGATCAACCCCGGCGTACTGGGGCTCGCCTGAGCTGCACTCTCTGCCTGAATTTCCTCGCCCGGGACTACCAGTTGCGGCCGCCGACCCGGCGGCCGGCCACACCGCGGAACGGGCGGATGTCCGTCTCCTTCCAAGTACACATCGGGACGCGCAGATAGTAGCATTCGGCGGCAGTGACCCGGGCGGGGCGACAGCCGACAGCCAACACCGGACAGCCAA
>CAYQZN010000438.1:0-1987 GCA_964421805.1 uncultured Woeseiaceae bacterium | reverse complement strand
CGGCCAATACGCCCCGCCTGATCTTCGCCGGCACCCCCGAGTTCGCCCTGGCCTCGCTGCAGGCGCTCTGCGGCGCCGGCCAGCGTCCGCTGGCCGTGCTGACCCAGCCGGACCGCCCGGCCGGCCGCGGCCGCCGCCTCACCCCGAGTCCCGTCAAGGCCTGGGCCGTCGCGGAAGGGCTGCCCGTGCTGCAGCCTGTCTCGCTGAAGGACGCCGCGACCGTCGCCGAGCTCGCGGCCCTCGAGCCCGACGCGCTTATCGTGGCCGCCTACGGGCTCATCCTGCCGCCCGACGTGCTCGACCTGCCGCCGGCCGGCTGCATCAATGTCCATGCCTCGCTGCTGCCCCGGTGGCGGGGCGCATCGCCGATCCAGGCGGCGGTGCTCGCCGGCGACCCGGTCTCCGGCGTCAGCCTGATGCGCATGGAGGCCGGCCTCGACACCGGGCCGGTGTATGTCCGCGCCACGACCCCGGTGGGTTCCCGCGCGACCGCGGGCGAGCTGCACGACCGGCTGGCCGCGCTCGGCGCCGGACTGCTGAGCGAACGGTTGCCGGACATCCTCGCGGGCCGGCTGCAGCCGGAGCCCCAGGATGATGCGGCGGCGACGTATGCGCCGCGCATTCGCCGGGAGGACGCGCTGATCGACTGGTCCTGGCCGGCGGAACGCATCGACCGCGCCGTGCGGGCCTATGACCCCTGGCCGGTCTGCCATACCCGGCTGGAGGGCGAGTTGCTGCGCTGCTGGCGGGCCGAGCCGCTGCCCGCCGGCGACGAGGCGCCGGCCGCACCCGGCGTGATCCTCGCCGCCGGCGCGGACGGCATCGACGTTGCCGCCGGCGAGGGCGTGCTGCGGTTGCTGGAGGTCCAGCTGCCCGGCCGCCGCCGCATTGCAGCGCGAGACCTGGCCAATCAGCGTCGCCTGGCCGGCCTGAGACTTGGCTAGCCGCGCCAGCCCCAGGGCGGCTGCGGCGAGGGCGCTCGCCGCGGTCGCGGACAGAGGCCGCTCCCTCGATGAGGCACTGGCCGCGGAAACCGGCGCCTGCCGTGAGGGCGACCGGGCGCTGGCGGCGGAGATGGCCTACGGTGCCGTCCGCTGGCACTACACGCTCCGCGCCCTGACCGGGCGCCTGCTGGAGCGGCCGCTGCCGCAGCGCGAGCGAGCGGTCGCCGCGCTGATCGAGGTCGGTCTGTATCAGCTCTGGCGCATGCGGGTGCCGGACCACGCGGCGGTGAGTGAGACGGTGGCTGCCTGCCGCGAGCTGGGCCGGCCGCGGCTGCGCGGACTGGTGAACGCGGTGCTGCGCCGCTTCCAGCGCGAGCGGGACAGCCTGCTCGAGGCCGTCATGGCAAACCCCGAGTCGGACTCCGTGTCGGATCCGGAGTCCGACCCGGAGGCAGTCTGGTCCCATCCCCGCTGGCTGCTGAACGCGTTGGCCGCCGACTGGCCGCAGGACTGGGAAGCGATAGTCCGGGCCAACAACGAACGGGCACCGATGTGGGTGCGCGTCAATCTCCATCGCACCGATCCCGCCAGCTGGCACGAGCGGCTGCCGGACGGCGTGGAGGCCTTGCCGCTGCCGGGCGTGCCGTCGGCCCTGCGGCTGTCGCGCCCGCTCCCGGTCGCCGAGCTGCCGGGCTTCGCCGACGGCGAGGTCAGCGTGCAGGACGGCGCGGCCCAGCTTGCCGCCCCGTTGCTGGGCGCCGCGCCCGGCATGCGCGTGCTGGACGCCTGCGCCGCACCCGGCGGCAAGACACTGCATATCCTGGAGAGCGTGGGCGGAGACGCGTCGGTCACGGCCGTCGATGCGGATGCCGAACGGCTGGAGCGGGTCCGCGAGGCGCTGTCGAGGGGCGGCTACTCCGCCGGGCTCCTCTGCGGCGATGCCGCCGAACCCGCGGCGTGGTGGGACGGCGAGCCCTACGACCGCATCCTCGTCGACGCGCCCTGCAGCGCCACCGGCGTCATCCGGCGCCACCCGGACATCA
>CAYQZN010000437.1:0-2005 GCA_964421805.1 uncultured Woeseiaceae bacterium | reverse complement strand
CGATCAAGGCGTGGATGGGGGCGACGCACTTCCGGATGCGAACGCTCGGGCACGTGTCAACGCCGTCTTAATTTTCCCCAAAAGTGCCGAAGTAAAATTCCCCACTACGGCGGTCGCGGCGATCAGCCGGCTTCAGTGATCGGCAACTCCATTCTGGTTTTTCGGCGGCCGTCCGCGGCGCTTGGGCGGTGGAGGCGGCGCGATGGGGGCATTCGCCCTTACATGCTCGGGAATGAGGTCGGCATGGGCGCGTAGCCGGTAGCTGGCCCCTTCGATCTGGATGACGACAGCATGATGCAGGAGGCGATCCAGCAAGGCTGTCGCGACGACCGGGTCGCCGAACACCTCGCCCCATTCGGCGAAGCCGCGGTTGGAAGTCAGGATCATGGCACCCTTTTCGTAGCGGGCGTTGACGAGTTGGAAGAACAGGTTGGCGCCGCCGGTGGTGATGGGCAGATAGCCGATCTCGTCGACGATGAGCAGCGAGGCCCGTGCATAGAACCGGATCTTCTCAGCCAGTCGTCCCTCTCGTTCGGCCTGGTTCAGTGCCGAGATCAGTTCCGCCAGGGTGGCGCGGTAGACGCTTCGCCCGGCCTTGACTGCCGCGACGCCGAGCGCGGTGGCGAGATGGCTTTTGCCGGTGCCCGGCGGCCCAAGGAAGTGAACAACCTCGGCGCGCCGGATGAAGTCGAGTTGGGCCAGCGCTGCGATCCGCTCCCGGTCGAGTGAAGGCTGGAAGCGGAAGTCGAAGCCTTCGAGCGTCTTGACCGGCAACAGCTTGGCTGTGCGCAAGGCGACGTCGATCCGGCGCGTCTCGCGTGTGGCGTATTCCTCGCTGAGCAGCCCGTCGATCGCCTCGATCGCGGTGATCTCGCCCGTCTCGAGTTGCCGCAGTGTGTGATCGAGCGCCTCCAGCGCACGCGGCATCTTCAGGCCGACAAGGGCGCCGCGGATACGGTCCAGCAGATCGGTCATGATTGCGCCCTCGTAGCGGCCAGGCGCCGGCCAACCGCATCATAGAAGTCGAGTGGACGCCGTAGCCCTTGCGATGACGGCGGCGGCGCCGGCCTCCTCGGCGGCGCCTTGCGATGAGCAGGGTCGACACGGCGGCGGGCTTTGCCTTCCAGAACGGGATGGCGCGCGATCAGTTGCCCGTCCTCGAAGATCCGAAGCTCCTCGGCGTGATGCTGGACCTCGAGTGTCCGGCGACGGGTGGTGTCGGGCACGGAATAGAAGTTCCCGCCGACCGAGATCATCCCCTCCTTGCTCACCCGTCGTTCGACCGTCAGCACGGCGCTGTAAGGGATCGCCGGGAGCGCCTTCAGACTGGGCTGCTCTTCGGCGAAGGCTGCGTCCACCACCCGCCGGGTCGTGGCATGAACCCGGGAATTGGCGACTTCAGTCCGCCAGGCCTCGAACTGGGAGTTGAGGTCGTCGATGTTGCGGAACGTGCGGGCCAGGAAGAAGTCCTGCCGGATATAGCGGAAAGGCCGCTCGACCTTGCCTTTGGTCTTTGCCCGATACGGCTGGCAGGCCCGCGGCACCGAGCCGTAATGGTTCAGCAACGCAACCAGCGCGGCGTTGTAGGTGACCACTCCGGCCTCATCTTCGCCGATGACTGCGGTCTTCATCCGGTCATAAAGGATCTCCTCCGGCACGCCGTCGAGGGCCGAGAAGGCCGCGATGTGGCAGCGCAGCACCGATTGCAGGTTCTGGCTGGCGACGAACCGACCCCAGAGCCAGCGACTGTGGCCGAGAACCAGCGAGAATAGCCAGACCTTGCGAACCACGCCCGGCTCGTCGGTGAACTCCACCGTGAACTCCGCAAAATCGACCTGGGCCTGCTTGCCCGGTGGCGTCTCGAACCGCCGCTCGAACGGGGCCTGCCGCGCCGGACGCACCTCGCGCAGGAAGTCCGTCACCGCAGTGTAGGCGCCCTCATAGCCCAGTTCCCGGATCTCGCGCAGAAGCCGCGCGCCGCTGAGATCGGGAAAGGCCTGCACGC
>CAYQZN010000436.1:0-2011 GCA_964421805.1 uncultured Woeseiaceae bacterium | reverse complement strand
CCGTCGAAGTCCGCCACATCCGCGGTAACGACGCGGCCGACGTCAGTCAGCTCGACGACGTCGAAGACCTCCTCGTCGGCAGCGGCACCGGCAGCCAGCAGAACCAGGACGAAGGCGAGCCGCGCGGCAAACGGGCGGGGCCTCATCCCGCCGTCCCGGCGCGCGGGCAGCGGCGAGGCCTGATATCGAGCAGCTGCGCGTGGTCGGCTGCGCCCGCGTCGACGGTGCGTTCGTTTTGTCGAATTGTATTGCGGCTGTTCATTCGCCCTGCTTCCCGTTCTGTCGGCGAGATTCCCGGAGCTTCGTAGAGTCCCGGTGACAATACCACCGGCCCCGGCTGACCTACTATCCGCGGACAGCGCCCTCCATCTGGCCTGAACCTTGCCCGATTGTTCCGGCGGTTCGTAAAGAGCCGCCAGCCTGCTCAGGGTCGGGCCGCCGCACCACCATGGACGCTTAGTCGCGGGACCCACCTGGGATGCGGTACTCTGACGCCGTAATCCGCGGTGTCCGGTTCACTAGTGATAACTT
The DNA here is from genome assembly GCA_964421805.1 of uncultured Woeseiaceae bacterium. GTDB lineage: Bacteria > Pseudomonadota > Gammaproteobacteria > Steroidobacterales > Woeseiaceae > Lentisalinibacter. Next base: position 1,480 of record CAYQZN010000436.1, on the reverse strand, counting down.
CGAAAAATGCCTGGTGTCTCGCCCTACTGCTCGGGCTGCTTTCCGGCTGCTCTTCGGACACCGGTGAGCCTCCTGCCTCGGCGTCGGCCGAACAGTCTGCGCCGAACCCGTCATCGGAGACGGACGCCCTGGCCATCGAGCAGTCCGCCACGGGGACGCTGGGCACGCTGGACGAGATGCTGCCGGAGGACTTCGCGCTCCTGACGGCATCCTGGACCGGCGATCTCGATGGCATGATCGAGCGCCGCATGATCCGTACCCTCGTGATTTCCGGCGGCCCGCAGTTCTTCTACTATCGTGGCCAGCCTCGCGGGATGGTCAGAGAACTGCTCGGCATGCTGCAGAAAGACCTCAATTCGGAACTCGGTCGCAGACTCGACCAGGTGGAAATCGTGCCGATGCCGACCAGCCGCGATCAGCTGATACCCGCGCTGCTGAACGGCCAGGCGGACCTCGTCGCGACCGACCTCACCGTCACGGATATCCGTTCCGAGCTCGTCGATTTCTCCGCCCCGCTGCTGACCGGCATAGACGAGATCGTCGTGCTGGCACCGGGGCACGGAGAAACCTACACGAGCATCGACGACCTCTCCGGGCAGCCCGTGCATGTACGCCGCTCGTCCAGCTATTTCGAGCATCTGCAGGCGCTTAACCGGCAGTTCGCCGCCCGCGGCTTGCCGCCGGTAAAGATCGTCGAGGTCGACGAGATACTGCGGTCCCAGGACATCCTGGAGATGGTCAACGCCGGTATCTTCAGCGCGACGGTCATCGACGGGTACAAGGCCTCCTACTGGTCGGAAATTCTGACGGAAATGGTCGTCCGTGACGATCTCGTGATCCGGACGGGAGGGGAGATCGCCTGGGCATTCCGCAAGGACAGCCCCCAGCTGAAGGCGGTGATCGACGATTTCGTCTCCCGCCATAAGGCAGGCACGCTGATCGGCAATGTCCTGATCAACCGTTATCTGCAGAATCTCGACTGGGTCCGAAACTCGACCTCTGCCAGCGCCAACGAACGGCTCGCTGTGCTGTTCGACCATTTCACCAGGGCCGGCCAGGCGTACGGCCTCGATCCGTTCATGTTGGCGGCGCAGGCCTTCCAGGAGTCCGAGTTCGACCACGAGCGCGTCAGCCGCGCAGGGGCGGTCGGGATCATGCAGATCAAGCCTTCCACCGCGGCCGACCGGAATGTCGGCATCGGGGACATCTCGACCATCGAGGCGAACATCGAGGCTGCCGCCAAGTATCTGCGCTTCCTGATCGACCGCTATTTCGCCGACGAGGCCATAGAACCGATGCAGCGCTGGATGTTCGCGCTGGCCGCCTACAACGCCGGTCCCGCGCGCGTCCGGGAACTGCGGCGGCAGGCCGAGCGGGAGGGCTACGATCCGAATCGCTGGGTCGACAATGTCGAGCTGCTCGCCGCCCGGCGCATCGGCGAGGAGACGGTGCGCTACGTCCGCAATATCCTCAAGTACTA
>CAYQZN010000435.1:0-2015 GCA_964421805.1 uncultured Woeseiaceae bacterium | reverse complement strand
GGCGCGGCACCGAACTCCTGCAGATCTTCTATCTGGGCGTGGCGCTGGCCGTCTCTGCCATTCCGGCCGGCCTGCCGGTGGCCATTACGGTCGCGTTGTCCATCGCCTCCAGCCGCATGGCGAAGCGCCACGTCATCGTCCGCCAGTTGCAAGCGGTCGAGGGCCTGGGCGCCTGCACCCTCGTGGCCAGCGACAAGACCGGCACCCTTACCGCCAACGTCCTTACCGCCAAGCGCATCGTGCTGCCGGGCGACACGGAACTGGAGGTCGAGGGCGAGGGTTACCGCCCGCAAGGCGCCGTCACGGACGCCGACGGCAACGAACCGGACGGCGACGACCGGGACGCACTGCTCCGCCTCGCCACGGCCGGCGTCCTGTGCAACGAAGGCGAGCTGCGCGCCGGCGAGAGCGCGGACGGCAAGCCGGAGGTGACAGGCGACAGCGTCGACATCGCTTTCCTCGTCCTCGGCGCAAAGCTGGATCTCGAGCGCGAGGAGTTGCTCGAAGACCGGCGGCAGACCGGCGATATCCCCTTCGAATCCAGCCGCCGTTACGCCGCCAGCTTCCACGCGGGTGGAGACGGCACGCGTGTGTACGTAAAAGGTGCTGCCGAGGTGATCTCGCAAATGTGCAGCGGCATCGACACTGAGGACGTCGCCGAACGGGAGGCGGACCTTGCCGAGCGGGGTTTCCGGGTGCTGGCCGTGGCCGCCGGGCGTACCGGCAGCGACGACCCCGGCGAGGACGATCTCACCGGCCTGGACTTTCTCGGCCTTGTCGCACTCATCGACCCGGTGCGCCCGGAGGTGCCGGAGGCCATCGAGCGATGCCACTCCGCGGGCGTCGAGGTGCGCATGATCACCGGAGACCATCCCCGCACCGGCCTCGCCATTGCGCGGGAACTGGGCATCGCCGGCGAGGACGACGAAGCCGTGACGGGACGGGAGCTGAAAGACCTGGAAGCCGACGATCCGGAGGAGTACGACCGGCGCATCGGCCGGGCCAAGGTCTTCGCGCGGGTCGAGCCGACGCAGAAGACGGACATCGTCGCGCGACTGCAGGAATCCGGCCACTTCGTCGCCGTGACGGGCGACGGCGTCAACGACGCACCCGCGCTCAAGGGCGCCCACATCGGCGTCGCGATGGGCAAAGGGGGCACCGATGTGGCACGGGGTGCCGCCGCGCTGATCCTGACGGACGACAACTTCGCCTCCATCGTGCACGGCATCGAGGAAGGCCGGGGTGCCTACGACAACGTGCGCAAGGTGACCTGGCTGCTGCTCGCCACCGGCGCCGGCGAAGTGCTGCTGTTCTTCCTCGCCATCTTCGCGGGCCTGCCCCTGCCGCTGAACCCCATCCAGCTGCTGTGGCTGAACCTGGTGACCAACGGCATCCAGGACGTTGCGCTCGCGTTCGAGAAAACCGAACCCGGCGTCCTCGAGCGCAAACCCCGATCGCCGGACCAGCCCATCTTCGACCGCCTGATGATCCGCCACACCCTGACCTCCGGCCTGTACATCGGCGGCGTCGCCTTCGCCGTGTACTACTATCTGATCCAGGCCGGCTACGGCGAGCACGAGGCCCGCAACCTCCTGCTGCTCCTGATGGTACTCTTCGAGAACGTGCATGCGTTCAGCTGCCGCTCGGAGCGGCGCTCGGCGTTCCGGGTGCCGCTCACGGCGAACCTGCTGCTGGTGGCGGCGGTGGTCGCGGCGCACGGCGTCCACATCGGCGCCATGTTCGTGCCCGGTCTGAGCGACGTCCTCGGCATCGGTCCGGTCTCCGCAGACGTGTGGCTCACCCTGCTGCCGATCGCCGTGTCCCTGCTGTTCGTCGACGAGCTCGCCAAGCTGATCCATCGCCGGGCGGAGCCCGGCAGGGAGACCTGATGAACGAGGAGCTGACACTTTCATCGTTGTTCGAGGACCTGGGCGGCCATGGCAAGCAGCCGGCCGTGTTTGAGGCGGACGGCGGGGACAGCCCCGTCCTCACGTATCGGCAACTCGCCGACCGGG
>CAYQZN010000434.1:0-2029 GCA_964421805.1 uncultured Woeseiaceae bacterium | reverse complement strand
TCCTTGATGTCGCAGGTCTTGCAGTGCACGCAGTTCTGCGCGTTGATGCGGAAGACCTTGCTGCCCTCCTCTTCCACCACCTCGTAAACGCCGGCCGGGCAGTAGCGCTGGGACGGGCAGTCGTAGGTGGGCAGATTGAACCCGATGGGCAGCGCGGGATCCTTCAGCTGCAGATGGACCGGCTGGTCTTCCTCATGGTTGGTATTGGAGAGGAAGACGGACGACAGCCGGTCGAAGGTGATCACCCCGTCCGGCTTCGGGTAGTCGATCTTCTCGCACTCGGCGGCCGGCTTCAGCTCCTCGTGGTCCGGCACGCGGTTGTGCAGGGTGAACGGCATGCGCCCGCGCATGATGTTCTGGTCCAGGAACGTGAAAGCCGCGCCGAAGAAAGTGCCGAACTTGTGCTGGGACGGCTCGAAGTTACGCGCCCTGTACAGCTCCTCGTGGACCCAGGAGTTCTGCACCCGCTCCTCGTGGGCGACCAGGTCGGTGCCGCCCTCGTCACCGGCCTCGAAAGCCTCGAACACGGACTCGGCGGCCAGCATGCCCGTCTTCATCGCCGTGTGCGCACCCTTGATCTTCACGCCGTTCAGGTAGCCTGCGTCGCAGCCCACCAGGAGCCCGCCGGGGAAGCAGGTCTTCGGCAGCGCCTGCAGACCGCCCTTGTTCACCGCCCGGGCGCCGTAGGAGATGCGCTCCGCGCCGTCCAGGTACTGACGGATCTTCGGATGGGTCTTCCAGCGCTGGAACTCGGCGAAGGGATCGAGATGGGGGTTCGAGTAGTTCAGCGCGATGATGAAGCCGAGATACACCTGGTTATTCTCGGCGTGGTAGAGGAAGCCGCCGCCCTCGGTGTTGTTCCTGAGCGGCCAGCCGAGGGAATGCACCACCAGACCCTCCTCGTGCTTCGCCGGGTCGATCTCCCATACCTCCTTCAGGCCGATGCCGTAGTGCTGGGGGTCGGCGTTCGCGCGCAGGTCGTACTTGTCCATCAGCTCCCTGCCGAGATTGCCGCGCACACCCTCGGCGAAGATGGTGTAGCGGGCGCGGAGCTCATAGCCCGGAGTGAAGGAGTCCTTCTGCCTGCCTTCCCGGTCCACGCCCATGTCGCCGGTGATCACGCCAGCCACCCTGCCGTCCTCGTACAGCACCTCGGCGGCGGCGAAGCCGGGGAAAACGTCCACTTCCAGCGCTTCCGCCTGCTCGGCCAGCCACACGCAGAGCTTGCCGAGGCTGATGATGTAGTTGCCCTCGTTGTGCATGGGCCCGGGGACGAAGGGCCCGGGCACCTTCATGGCACCCTTCTCCGAGGTCATGTAGTAGATGTCGTCACGGGTGACGCCGGTCTTCACCGGCGCCCCGCGCTCCTTCCAGTCGGGGAACAGCTCGTCCAGGGCCCTGGGCTCGAAGACGTTGCCCGAGAGAATGTGCGCGCCGATCTCGGAGCCTTTCTCCACGACGACGACGGACAGATCGCGGCCCTTGTTCTGCGCCAGTTGCTTCAGGCGGCAGGCCGCGGCCAGGCCGGCCGGCCCGGCACCTACGATAACGACGTCGAATTCCATGGATTCGCGTTCCACGTGTGATCCCCTCTGCTGGTATCGGATCGGGCCTGAAGGCCCTCCTACATGGTTTGGGCCTGAAGGCCCTCCTGCATGTGTGTCATGCGATTGCGAAGTATCCGGGCAATTCTAACATCCCGTCCGCGGGCGGCGCCTGTCGAGGCCGTGTGGAGGCGGTGTGGAGGCCTTGTGGAGGCGGAGGCGCGGACGGTGTACGCTCCGTTGCGCCATGACCATCCGCCACCGCTACCTGGACTGCGTGCGCCGCGAAGACCTGACCCGGGACCCGGCCCAGGAAGCGGCCGTCACCGAGCTGCAGCGGCTGCACGACGAACTCACCCGGGACACCGGGACGGCCGCGGCGCTGCGCCGTGGCCTGGCGCGGCGGTTCCCCGGGCGCTTCGCCGTCGCGCCGGTGCGCGGGCTGTATCTCTGGGGCGGCGTCGGCCGGGGCAAGACCCTGCTCA
>CAYQZN010000433.1:0-2031 GCA_964421805.1 uncultured Woeseiaceae bacterium | reverse complement strand
TCGCAGTTCCAGAAGAAGATCATCACCTGCCTGAAGGACCCGGAGACCGGCGAGGTGATCAACGAGCCCGGGCGGCCCGGCGAACTCTGCTTCGACGGCGCGATGCGCTTCGACGGCTACTGGCAGGACGACGAGCTGAACGCCGAGGTAATCGACGCCGACGGCTTCTATCACTCCGGCGACCTGTTCGAGCTCGTGGACGACGGCGAGCCGATACCGCGGCGCTACCGCTTCATCGGCCGGGTGAAGGAACTGATCATCCGCGGCGGCATGAACATCTCGCCGGCGGAGCTGGACTCTCTGGTCGAGAGTCACCCCGCCCTGCAGGAGGCGGCCGTGTTCGGCATCCCCGACGAAGTGCTGGGCGAGAAGGTCTGCGCGGCCGTCGTGCCGAGGCCGGGTGAGAGCGTCACCCTGGACGACGTCGTCGAACACCTGAAGAGCCTGCAGGTGGCCTCCTACAAGTGGCCCCAGGAGATGGTGGTGTTGGAGGCGCTGCCGCGCAACCCGCTGGGCAAGGTACTGAGGCGGGACCTCACAATGTAACCAATATGTAGGAGGGCCTTCAGGCCCGATGCATTGATCGAATCGGGCCTGAAGGCCCTCCTACATTATCCGTCCATCTGCTTCTTCAGCTCGTCCATGTCGAAGTGGTCGCGCCATTCCAGGATCCTGCCGTCGCGGAAGCGGAAGATGCCCATGTAGGGCAGGTCTATCTCGACGCCGCCCTTGCGGTAGATGTCGCGCCCCTCCACCAGCAGCAGGTCGCCGTTCTCGGCATGGTTGTCGATGCGCCAGCGGATGTCCTCCTGGCCCTTGCCGAAGCGCTCCAGGAACTTGCGCACCTTCTCCCTGCCCTCCAGGGGCGGCGAGCCCACGTGGTAGTGGTAGACGACGTCGTCGTCCAGCATCGCCAGCACGGCTTCCACGTCCTGACGTTTCCAGGTCTCGATCAGCTCGTACACTTTGTCTATCAGCATGTCCGGTCTCCTCAGAATCGCTCGTAGGACGGATCCTCGCGGCCCTTGCGCCCGAGCCGGGCGCCCTTCTGGCTGAAGTCGAACATGCCGCCGCACCAGCCCTCGGCAGTGGGCATGTCCCGGTTGAAGTCGAACACCGTCCAGCGGTGGGCGATCTTCCATTCCCCGTCGCGGCGCTCGAAGCGGTCGACGAGCCGGCCGCCCGTGAGCGTGTCCCAGTCGCCGTCCTCCCGGTGCTGGCGCATGAAGGTCCAGACGTAGGTCTCCACGTACGCGGTATCGCCGTCCACGTCGACGTGGCTCGAGCCCAGGAGATGCTGCATGGCGCCCATCTTCATGACCCGGGGCATGGCCTCGTCCACATACTGGTGGGCGTTGCCGTCGTAGCGCCCGGCGTGCTCCTCGATGGCGTCCGGGTGGTAGCAGCTCTTCAGCAGCTCGCCGTCGGCACGGTCGATGCCGCGGGCGTAGCGCGCCAGGACATCGCGTATCTCGTAGTAATCCAGCATGCGCTGCATGCGGTCGTCTCGCTGTTCTGTGGTCATGGTGTCTGCCTCTGCTCCCGGTCCGGCCTTATAACTCATCGCTTCTGGCTCATTGCTTCGGCGGCAGCGGGAAGAACCCGCTGGTGCGCCGCTTGTAGTCCTCGAAGTCGGGGCGCTTCTTCGCCATGCGGCGCTCCAGCAGCCCTTTGCCCAGCGACCCGGTGAGCACCCACAGGATGGTGGCCGGGCTGACGATCGTGACCAGCCCCCACGGGTTCTCGACCGCGATCAGGAAGAAACCCACCCAGACGCAGGCCTCCCCGAAGTAGTTCGGATGGCGGGTATAACGCCAGAGTCCGCGGTCCATGACCTTGCCCTCGTTGGCAGGGTCGGCGCGGAAGCGGGTGAGCTGGATGTCGCCGACTACCTCGAAGAACATGCCCACCGCCCACAGTGCGACGCCCGCCCAGGCCAGCCAGCCGAGTGCGGCCGGGGTGTCCATGGACAGACCGAAGATGAGCACGAGCGAAACCAGCCACATGAAGAAGCCCTGCATCAGATAGATG
>CAYQZN010000432.1:0-2040 GCA_964421805.1 uncultured Woeseiaceae bacterium | reverse complement strand
CCATCATGGCCGGCGAGTGCCGCACCGGCTTCGTGCCCATCGCCGGCCTGCACCATGCGCGCCGGGACAGCGCGGGCGGCTTCTGCGTGTTCAACGACTGCGGCATCGCCGTGGAATATCTGCGCCGGGAACACGGCCTGAAGCGCATCGCCTACGTGGACATCGACGCCCACCACGGCGACGGTGTCTTCTACGGCTTCGAGGACGATCCGGACCTGCTGTTCGCCGACATCCACGAGGACGGGCGCTTCCTCTACCCGGGTACCGGCCACCGCTGGGAGACCGGCAAGGGCGCCGCCGAGGGCACAAAGCTCAACATCCCCATGCCGCCGAGCGCCGACGACGAGGTATTCCGCGCGGCCTGGACCCAGGTGGAGAACTACCTGGCCGATAACCCGCCGGAGTTCATCATCCTGCAATGCGGGGCGGATGCGATGGCCGGCGACCCCATCACCCACCTGGCCTACACCGAGGCGTCCTATTCGCTCGCGGCCTCCCGGCTGTGGCAGATCGCCGCGGAGCACTGCGAGGGACGGCTGCTGGCCACCGGCGGCGGCGGCTACAACCGGCCGAATCTCGCCCGCGCCTGGCGGGCGGTGGTTAGAAGCCTGCTCGACGCCCAGTGACGCTCGCCCGCCCGGGGCATACAATTACCGGATTTTCCGCCCAGAGACCGGAGGACCGGATGTACCCACAGACGATGAGCATCGCCAGCTTCGACGAGGAACTCGCGACGGCCATGGCCGAAGAGTCGCGGCGCCAGGAGGAGCACATCGAGCTCATCGCCTCGGAGAACTACGCCAGCCCCCGGGTGCTGGAGGCCCAGGGCTCCGTGCTCACCAACAAGTACGCCGAAGGCTACCCGGGCAAGCGCTACTACGGCGGCTGCGAGTACGTGGACATCGCCGAGCAGCTGGCCATCGAGCGGGCGAAGGAGCTGTTCGGCGCCGACTACGCCAACGTGCAGCCCCATTCGGGCTCCCAGGCGAACGCCGCGGCCTATCTGGCGTTGCTGAAGCCCGGCGACGGCCTCCTGGGCATGAGCCTCTCCGACGGCGGCCATCTCACCCACGGGGCCGCGCCGAATTTCTCCGGCAAGCTGTTCGACGCCCACCAGTACGGCGTGGACGAGGACGGCTACATCGACTACGCGCAGGTGGCGGAGCTTGCCGAGACGCACAAGCCGAAGATGATCGTGGCCGGCTTCTCCGCCTATTCCCGGGTGGTCGACTGGCAGAAGTTCCGCGACATCGCCGACGGCGTCGGCGCCTGGCTGCTGGTGGACATGGCCCACGTGGCCGGCCTGGTGGCCGCCGGCGTCTATCCGAACCCGGTGCCGGTGGCCGACGTGGTCACCACCACCACCCACAAGACCCTGCGCGGGCCCCGCGGCGGGCTGATCCTTGCCCGCGAGAACGACGAGATCACCAAGAAGTTCAATTCGCTGGTCTTCCCGGGCACCCAGGGCGGGCCGCTGATGCACGTGATCGCGGCGAAGGCCGTGGCCTTCCTGGAGGCCATGGCGCCGGAGTTCCGCGACTACCAGCAGCAGGTGATCGACAACGCCCGGGCCATGGCCGACGAGCTGATCGGCCGGGGCCACAAGATCGTCTCCGGCGGCACCGACAATCACCTCTTCCTGCTCGACCTCATCGCCAGGGACATCACCGGCAAGGACGCGGACGCCGCCCTCGGCGCCGCCAATATCACCGTGAACAAGAACACGGTGCCGAACGAGCCGCGCTCGCCCTTCGTCACCAGCGGGCTGCGCATGGGCACGCCGGCGGTCACCACCCGCGGTTTCGGCGACGCCGAGTGCCGGCAGCTGGCGAACTGGATCGCCGACGTGCTCGAGGACATCACGGACCAGAGCCGCATCGACGCGGTGCGCCGGCAGGTGCTCGAGATCTGCGAACGGTTCCCGGTCTACGGCTGATGCCCCGGCTGACGCTCTGGCCAATATTCTGGCCAATGCTCTGGCCAACGCTCTGGCCGAGACTCTGAGGGCGCCGCCGTGCACTGCCCCTTCTGCGGACACGC
>CAYQZN010000431.1:0-2057 GCA_964421805.1 uncultured Woeseiaceae bacterium | reverse complement strand
ACATCTTCTCCCGGGTCGTCTCCTCCACCCGCCGGATGGCATCGTTCATGGCCGCCGCGACGAGGTCCTCGAGCATCTCCCGGTCGTCGCCGATAAGCTCGTCGTCGATCTCGACTCGCCGCACCTCGTGCCGGCAATTCATGCTGACCTTGACCATGCCGGCACCGGACTCGCCGGTCACCTCGATGCTCGCCAGCTCCTCCTGAGCCTGCTGCATCTTCTCCTGCATCTGCTGCGCCTGCTTCATCAGCTGGCCGAGTCCACCCTTCATTCGTCGTGCCTCCGCTTCTGTCCGTCTTGTGTCCGTCAGTCCTGATCTTTCAGCCGCACCGTGTCGGGCTGCAGCTCCGCGCCGAACATGTCCTGAAGTATGCGCACGTTCGGATCCTCTTCCAGCCCTTTCTTCGCGGCCTCGAGGCGCTCGGCCTCCAGGCGCCGCTCCCGCTGCACCGGGGTCTCTTCGGCGCCGCCCACCCGGACGCTCACCTTGAGCGGCTCGCCGAAATAATCTGCCATGGCCTTCTCTAGGGTCTGCCGCCGGGGTTCGGTGAGCAATGTCTCGCTGCGCTCGTCCAGCTGCAGCTGCACCCCGTTGCCCTCCCGGGACAGGAAGGCGCAGTTGGCCGCCAGAAGACGCACGGAACCGGATATCTCGAGCTGGCCGGCCAGGCGGTGCCAGTCCGGTTTCGACCAGAATCCGGCGTGGCGGGGACCCTGCTCGCCCCCTTCTCGTGCCGGCCTCTCCGGTACTGCCGCAGGCGGCTTTCCACGCTCCTGCGTCGGCGCCGCGCGGGCGGGCGCCGGCTCGCCCGACACGGTCTTCGCCGGCGCGAGGGAACGGGCCCGGGCAACGGGGCGGCCGCCGCCTTCCGCCTGCCCGTGCGCACCGGCGGGACGGAAAGCGAGCATCCGCAGCAGCGTCATCTCGAATCCGGCACGGGGGTCCGGCGCCAGGGGCAGGTCCCGCCGACCGGTGATGGCGACCTGATAGTAGAGCTGCACGTCGTCCGGCGTGAAGCGCTCGGCGTAGGCCGCCACCATCTCCTCGTCGGCCTCCTCGAGATCCGTCGCGCCCACCAACTGGTAGACGGCGATACGCTGCAGGGCCGCCGCCATCTCGTCCAGCAGCCGCGCGTAGTCCGGGAACTGCTCGTCGATGGCGGCCACGGTTGCCAGCAGCCCCGCGCCGTCCGCGGCGGCCAGGGAATCCAGCAGGCCCGTCACGTGCTGGCGGTCGACCGTGCCCAGCATCGCGCGGGTCTCGTCCTCGCGCACGGCGCCGCCGCCGTAGGCAATGGCCTGGTCGAGCAGGCTCAGGGAGTCGCGCACGCTGCCCTCCGCCGCCCGGGCGATCAGCGCCAGCGCCTCCGGCTCGGCCTCGGCCTCCTCGGCCTCGCAGATCCGCGTCAGGTGCTCGCCGATCATCTGCGGCGTGAGGCGCTTCAGGTTGAACTGCAGGCAGCGCGACAGCACCGTCACCGGGAGTTTCTGGGGGTCCGTCGTCGCCAGCAGGAACTTCACGTGCGGCGGCGGCTCCTCCAGCGTCTTCAGCAACGCGTTGAAGGAATGCATGGAAAGCATGTGCACCTCGTCGATGAGATACACCTTGTAACGTCCCCGTGCCGGCGCGTACTGGACGTTGTCCAGCAGGTCCCGGGTATCGTCGACCTTGGTGCGGGAGGCCGCGTCCACCTCGATCAGATCCACGAATCGGCCCTCGTCGATCTCGGTGCAGGCGCTGCATTCGCCGCAGGGTTCCGGCCCCACCCCCTGCTCGCAGTTCAGCGCCTTCGCGAGGATGCGGGCGATGGTGGTCTTACCCACCCCCCGGGTGCCGGCGAACAGGTAGGCGTGGTGCAGGCGGCCGCTGGCCAGCGCGTTCGTCAGCGCCTGCAGCACATGCTGCTGACCGACCATGTCCCCGAAGGCCCGGGGACGCCACTTGCGCGCTAGGACGAGGTAGCTCATACGTATGGGTCGGGCCTGAAGGCCCTCCTACAAAAATGAAGAGGCCCGCGCCAGCTCGTCCCCGGCACCCGGTGTCACCGCTGCCGCTG
>CAYQZN010000430.1:0-2057 GCA_964421805.1 uncultured Woeseiaceae bacterium | reverse complement strand
GCCGGCCGAGGCAGTCCACGTGGCCCGTGACCAGGTGGCCGCCGAGCCGGTCGCCCAGCGCCAGCGAGGGCTCCAGGTTGACCCGGCTGCCCGCGCCCTTGTCGCCGAGGCTGGTGACGTCCAGCGTCTCGCGGGAGACGTCCGCCTGGAAGCCGCCGGCATGCAGGTTCAGCGCCGTGAGGCAGACGCCGGAGACGGCGATGCTCTCGCCGGTGCCGTAGACGCTGCAGTCCAGCTCGGGGCCGGTGGCGATGGCGAGGCGGACGTCGCCGCCGCGCTGCTCGATGCGCTCGATGCGGCCGACGGCGCGCACGATACCGGTGAACATGTCAGGTCTCCGTGTCGGTTGCCGCGCGGGTCCGGCCCAGGGGCCGGGCCGTGATGCGCAGATCCGGCCCGAACTGCCGGACGTCGATGACGTCGACCTCGCCGCGCTCGGCCAGCCGGGTCCAGCCCGGCGTGACGAACTGGCGGCGGGTCTCGCTACCCATGATATGGGGCGCGAGGTAAATCACAAGCTCGTCGACCAGGCCGGCGGCGAGGAAGGCGCCGCAGAGTTCCGGGCCCGCCTCGACAAGCACATCGTTGATTTCCCGCTGCGCGAGCAGGGCCAGCACCGCGCCCAGGTCCAGGCCCGCGGGGCCCGCGGGCGCGGCAACGCACTCGGCGCCGCCGGGCAGCGCCGCCGGCCGGGCAGCCGCCGGGCCGTGCACCAGCAGCACGCCCGTGCCGGCCAGCACCTTCGCATCCGCCGGCGTGCGCAGGCGGCTGTCGAGTACGACTCGCAGCGGTTGCCGGGGCGCGGCGCCGAACGCCTCGCCCCGCACCGTGAGGCGGGGATCGTCGGCCAGCACCGTGCCGATGCCGGTGAGGATGGCACCGCTGGCCGCCCGCAGGCGCTGCACGTCCCGCCGTGCCGCGTCGCCGGTGATCCAGCGGCTCTCGCCGCTCGCCATGGCCGTGGCTCCGTCCAGGCTGGAGGCGATCTTCAGCGTGACCCGCGGCCGGCCGTGGCGCATGCGCAGGAGGAAGCCGGCATTCAGGCGTTCCGACTGCGCGGCGAGCAAGCCGCCGGCCACGTCGATCCCGGCCGCGCGCAGCCGCGCCGCCCCCTCGCCGGCCACGCGGGGATTGGGGTCGTCCGCGCCGTAGACCACGCGGGCCACGCCGGCCTCGATCAGGGCCTCGGTGCAGGGACCGGTGCGGCCGTGATGACAGCAGGGCTCCAGGCTGACGTAGGCGGTGGCACCCCGCGCGGCGGCGCCGGCCGCCGCCAGCGCCGCGATCTCGGCATGAGGTCCGCCGGCGCGCTCGTGCCAGCCCTCCCCCACCACCGCGCCGCCGCGCACCAGCACGCAGCCCACCCGCGGATTCGGCGCCGTCGTGTAGCGGCCGCGCTCCGCCAGACGCAGGGCACGCGCCATGCAGACACGGTCGTGCCCGTCGAACTCAGCCGCCGTCATCGTCCTTCCCGCCGGCACGCTTGCCGTCGTTGCCGCCCCCATTGGCGCCGGTCTTGCCACTCGTCCTGCCCTCGAGGTCCGGCAGCAGCGACATCTGCTCGCGGCTGGCGCCGGACAGCGCCTGCAGCTTGCGAATCTCTTTCTGAAACTCTGTCACGTCCTGGAAGCTGCGGTAGACGGAGGCGAAGCGCACGTAGGCAACCTCGTCCAGCTCGCGGAGTTCCTCCATGACCATCTCACCGAGCAGGCTCGAGGAGATCTCCCGCTCGCCGAGGGTGCGCAGCCGGTGGATGACATGGCCGATGGCCTGCTCCAGCGCCTCGGCGCTCACCGGCCGCTTCTCCAGCGCCCGCGCCAGACTGCCGCGGAGCTTCTCCTCGTCGAAGGGCTGGCGGCGCTCGTCGCGCTTGATGATGCGCGGCATCACCAGCTCGGCGGTCTCGAAGGTGGTGAAGCGCTCACGGCAGTCCTCGCACTGGCGCCGGCGGCGGATCTGCCGGCCTTCCGCAGCGAGCCGGGAGTCGATCACCTTGGTCTCGGCGTGTCCGCAGAAGGGGCAGTGCACGGCGGCGCCCTCAGAGTCTCGGCCAGAGC
>CAYQZN010000429.1:0-2075 GCA_964421805.1 uncultured Woeseiaceae bacterium | reverse complement strand
CGGTGGCCGATCAGTACGACGGCCGCGGCGAGCTTTGGCGGGTCAAGGAAGCCCACCAGATCGTCCACTACCAGGCACAGGTTCCCTGGGCAATTGCCACCTCGTCGTACGACCTGATCTCCGGCCGCCACCTGCCGATCGGCCTCGATAACGAGGTGGAAGGCTACGCGTACGAGTGGGGCTACGAGGCCACCGAACGTGAGTACACCCCGGCGGCTCTCAGGAGGTCCGGCATCCGGTAGTCGATCGATAGCGCGGCCGGCCGCCCGTGTGAGTGCGGCCGGCCGCGATTTCTGCAGAGGGGGAGTCTTTGAAGAAAGCGATTGCAGCACTGCTGTGCCTGTGGAGCGTAGCGGGCATGGCGCAGGAGCCATTCGCCTATCGGCCGGCGATCCCGTCGCCGGACGCCGAGCATGCCCTGCTGGTCGACCTCGACTGGTCGGGAGACCGACTCGTCGCAGTCGGTGAGCAGGGCCACATCATCTGGTCCGACGACGGCGGCAACGACTGGCAGCATGCCGACGTGCCGGTCTCTCTCATGCTGACTGCCGTCGATTTTCCGCGGGCCGAAGCCGGCTGGGCGGTCGGCCACGAAGGCATTGCGCTGGCGAGCGCCGATCGCGGCGAGACCTGGTCCGTCGCACTCACCGGCGAGGATATCGCGGAGCTGCAGATCGAGGCGGCACAGGAGCTCATCGACGAGGCCCGCGCGAGGCTGGAGAACGCAGCGGACGACGAGCGTGAAGACGCCCAGTGGGCCCTGGAGGAGGCGGAGTTTGCTCTCGAGGACGCCCAGCGGGCCCGGGAGGAGGGCATCACGCACCCGGCGCTGAACGTCTGGTTCCAGAACGAACGCACCGGCTATATCACCGGTGCCTATGGCCTGCTGCTGCGCACCGACGACGGCGGCGCGGTCTGGAAGCTCCACTCCCACCGGCTCGACAATCCCAACGGCTACCACCTGTACGACATCGGACGCAGCGAATCCGGCGCGCTGCTGATCGCAGGCGAGGCGGGTCAGCTGCATCGCTCGAGAGACAACGGCGATACCTGGCAGGCGCTGGACTCGCCCTACGAGGGTTCGTTCTTCGGCGTCCTGACGACGGAGGCGGGCAGCGTACTGATCTTCGGGCTGCGCGGACGAATCTTCCGCTCGGAGGACGACGGCGATAGCTGGACGGCTATCGACGCGCCGGGGGAGAGTACGCTGTTCGGCGGCGAGGTGTTCGCCGATGGCCGCATCGTGCTGGTCGGCGCTGCGGGGACCATCCTGGAGAGCCGTGACGACGGACAGACTTTCTCCAATCTGCCGCTCGACAGCCGTGCTTCGCTGGCCGCCGTCGAGAGGACCGGGAACGGCCGAATGCTCGCTGCCGGTTTCGGCGGCGTCCGCACCGGTATCGACACCGCCGAGGGTGCCGCACCATGACGGAAGAGCGAAATCAGGAGTCGCAGGGCGGCGAGGACGAAGAAGCGCGCAGTCGCCGCTTGCAGGAGCAACTCGTGCGCGAGGCGCACGTCGCGCCGCTGCTGTTTTCCAACCGTCCCATCATCCTGCTGATCTTCGCGGCGGTCACGGCGTTCCTCACCTTCCAGGCGAGTCAGCTGCGTCCGGATGCGAGCTTCGAGAAGATGATCCCGGTCTCGCATCCCTATATCGAGAACTATCTCGACAACAAGCAGGATCTGGCATCGCTCGGCAACTTCGTGCGCATCATCGTACAGACGACCGAAGGCGATATCTTCGACGCGGAGTTCCAGGAGACGCTGAAGGAGATCACCGACGAGGTCTTCTACATCACCGGCGTCGATCGCTCGAAGCTCGAATCACTGTGGACCCCGAACGTACGCTGGAGCGAGGTCACCGAGGAAGGCTTCCGCGGCGGCGCGGTCATCCCGGACGATTACGACGGCTCGCCGAGAGCGCTGCAGCAACTGCGGGAGAACATCGACCGATCCGGTCAGATCGGACGTCTCGTAGCGAACAACTTCCGTTCCGCGGCGATCATAGCGCCGCTGGTGGACGTGAATCCGGAGACCGGCGAGAAGCTCGATTACTACGAGTTCTCCCAGGA
>CAYQZN010000428.1:0-2080 GCA_964421805.1 uncultured Woeseiaceae bacterium | reverse complement strand
TGCTCTCGCGCCCGACGGTGCGCGAGATCATGAATTACCGCCGCCACGTGGACGAAGCCATGAACCGGCTGCTCACCGAGCGAGGAGAGGATCCGGATGTCGCATTCCTGGCGACGCTGGGGCTGCACCACGAGCAGCAGCACCAGGAGCTGATACTCACCGACATCAAGCACGTGTTCTCCCGCAACCCGATGAAGCCTGCGCTGAGCGACGAGCTCAGGAAACCACCCGCGGCCGAAGCCGGCGTCATGCGCTGGGTGCGCGGCGCCGAGGGACCGCAGGAGATCGGCGCCGCCGGCAAGAGCTTCTGCTTCGATAACGAGACGCCGCGCCACACGGAGCTCCTGCATCCCCACGAACTCGGCTCCCGACTGATCACCAACCGGGAGTACCGCGAGTTCATCGAGGACGGCGGCTATCAGCATCCGCATCTCTGGCTGTCGGACGGCTGGGCCCTGGTGCAGGAGCAGGGCTGGCACCGGCCGCTGTACTGGAGCCGGAACCTCGAGACCGAATTCACCCTCGGCGGGGAGCGGGAGATCGACCCGGACGCGCCGGTCACCCACGTGAGCTTCTACGAGGCCGACGCCTACGCCAGCTGGGCCGGCGCCCGGCTGCCCACCGAGGCCGAGTGGGAGACGGCCGCCGCGGGCGCCGAGGTGCGCGGCAACCTGATGGACTCGGGTTACTGGCACCCGGTCGCGGACCGCGGCGGTGACGGCGTCCGCCAGCTGTTCGGCGACGTCTGGGAGTGGACCGCCTCACCGTATGCCGCCTATCCGGGCTTCCGGCCGCTGGCCGGCTCGCTCGGCGAGTACAACGGCAAGTTCATGTGCAACCAGATGGTGGTGCGCGGCGGCTCCTGCGCCACCGCCAGCGATCATATCCGCGCCAGCTACCGCAGCTTCTTCTATCCGCATTCGCGCTGGCAGTTTCTCGGTTTCCGGCTGGCCAGGGACGTCGGCCAGTCTCACTGAACACGACAAGGGATTGCCTATGGCCACCGACGCAGCGCGGGCAGAGGACCTGACCGAGCAGGATCTCTCCGAGAACCTGGAACTGGCGGAAGTGATCGAGGGGCTCGCGCGCCCACAGAAACTAATCTCGCCGAAGTACTTTTACGACGAGCGCGGCTCGGAGCTGTTCGACGCCATCTGCGAGCAGCCCGAGTACTACCCGACGCAGACCGAGATCGGGATCATGCGGGACAACATCGAAGAGATCGCTGACGTGGTCGGCCCGCGGCCCTCGGTGATCGAGTTCGGCTCCGGCGCCAGCATCAAAATCCGCATTCTGCTCTCACACCTGCACGACGTGGCCGCCTACGTGCCGGTTGACGTCTCCAAGGAGTTCCTGGTGAGGTCCGCCGACATCCTGGCCGCCGACTACCCGGACCTCGAGATCCTGCCGGTCGCGGCCGACTTCACGAAACCCTTCGAGCTGCCGTCGCCGAAAATCATGCCGGAGCGCAACCTGGTGTTCTTCCCGGGCTCGACCATCGGCAACTTCTGGCCGGACTCCGCCGTCTCGCTCATGAAGGTCATGCGCGAGGAGGCCCGGGACGGCGGTGCGCTGCTGATCGGCGTGGACCTGGTGAAGGACAAGGCGGTACTGGAGCGCGCCTACAACGACGCGGCCGGCTACACGGAGCGCTTCAACCTCAACATGCTGGCGCATCTCAACCGGCGCTTCGGCGCGGACTTCGACCTCACCGCCTTCCGCCACCGGGCCATCTACAACACGGAACTCGACCGCATCGAGATGCACCTGGTCAGCGAGCGCGACCAGACCATCCGCATCGGTGATGCGGCCATCTCCATCGCCGCCGGCGAGTACATCCTGTCGGAGTGCTCGCACAAGTACCGGCTGGAGACCTTCGCGCAAATGGCGGAGCTGGCCGGCTTCCGGGTGGACCGAGTCTGGACCGACGCGGACGACCTGTTCAGCGTCCAGTACTGCACCGCCGTCTGATCCACTTGTGGGAGGGCCTTCAGGCCCGATCGGCGGGCGGCTACCTCGAGCGAGGATCGGGCCTGAAGGCCCTCCCACAGCAGGGTCAGCCGTCCTTGGGCACGTAACC
>CAYQZN010000427.1:0-2086 GCA_964421805.1 uncultured Woeseiaceae bacterium | reverse complement strand
GGCTGGACGACCTGGCGCTGCAGCTGGTCTCCTCCGCGGTGGTCGCCACCGACCCGGCACTGGCCGAAGCGGCACGCCTGCCCGCCTCTGAGCTGACGACTTTCTCGCTGTTCACCCACGTCACCGCCGAACCCGGACTCCCGGCCACGGCGCTCACGCGCTATCCGGAACTCTCCGGCATCGTGCTGGTGCGCGCCGACGACCTGCCCCGGCTGGCCGGATTCGCCGACGAGTCGGTGATCGAATTGATGGAGGGACTGTCCGCGCGGCTGGGCGCGTTCGTCTACGGCCAGCCGCGCAGCCCGCAGGCCACGGTCTACTACGTCTGTGGCAGCGACGAGGCGGGCGTGCAAAAGGCGCTCGAGCACCTGCTGTCCCGCAGCGCGAGCTTCACCGGGCTGAGCCTGCCGCCGGGGACGACCGTCCGCTATTCGGACTATTCCGGCTCGTCGGACAGGATCTCGAAGCGGATGCCGATGGCGCGCAGTCTCGCCAGCAGCGCGTCGCCCATCGCCTCCGCGGGCGTCAGCACGCCGTAGCGCGGCGGCAGCGAGTCCGCATCCAGGGACAGGCAAAGCGCCGCCTCGGCCAGCATGCGGGACGTCTCCGCGTACCCGGGTTCGCCGCCGGACGCCTCGCCGATCAGGCGCCGGCCATCGCCGCGGGCGACGAAGGTCACGCGGAAAGAACCGGTGGCACGGGTCTGCTCGTCCGGACCGGACCCCGAGGGCTTCAGCCCGCCGAGCCAGCGGCGTATCGGGCCCACCTGCGCCAGACCGGTCACCGCGGCGATGCCCGACGACAGGGCGATCAGCTTCGCCAGCGACCCCACCCGGACGTAGTGCGCATAGGTGAATTCTCGCCCGTAGTCGGGCAGCGCCGTCGCCGAGCGGATGATGATCTGCCGGTCGATGGTCGGGAACGGCATCACCCAGCCGTTGACCAGTTCCTCGTAATGGGCGCCGCGCCGGTCCACTTTCACCCGGCGCTCGCCGCTCACGCCCTGCTCCATGCGCGCCGCGACCCGTCGGGTCTCGCCGAGATTGCCCAGCGCCTCCAGGGCGGAGTTCCAGGTGCCTCCCGAGATGCCGCCCTTCGCGGAGACGAAGCCCTCGAGTTTCACGCTGGCGTCTTCGGGCAGTGCGTTCACCATCATCCAGGCGCCGAGGTCGTGGGGGATGCTGTCGAATCCGCAGCAGTTGACTACCCGCACCCGCTGCTCGCGGGCGCTGGTGCCACAATGATCCATCACCTGATCCACGAAGGCCGGCTCACCGGTGAGGTCCGCGTAGCTCGTGCCCGCCTCGACGCAGGCCATCACCACCGCCTCGCCGTAGCGGATGTACGGACCCACGGTGGTGGCGAGCACGCGCGTGCGCCGCGCCATCTGCAGCAGCGTGTCGTAGTCGCCGACGTCGGCGCGGATGACGCCGGGGCTGCCGCCCAGCTCCGCGGCCAGCGCCTCGAGCTTGTCCGCATCCCGCCCGGCGATGGCCCAGCGGAAGTCCTCGCCGGTCTTCTGCGCCAGATAGGCCGCGGTCAGCCGCCCGGTGTAGCCCGTCGCACCGAACAGGACGACGTCGTATTCCCGGTTGTCAGCCATGAGCATTCTCCAGGCACACCTTGTCTCCCACCCCGATCTCGCCGGCGGCGATCACCCGGCAGGTCACGCCGCCGCGCCAGTCCGGCTCGAGGGCCTGCCGCAATCCTTCCCCGGCCTCCTCCATCCGTGAGCACGGATCGAGCTCGCCCGTGATCTCGAGAACCAGCGAGCCGATCACGAGTTGCCCGCCGGCGCTCTCGGCAAGCGGGATACCGTCGACGAGGAGGTTTGCCCGGCGCGTCGTCCAGGGCAGCTCGCGCCCGAGTTCGCGGCAGGCCTCGTTCCAGCCCGGCACCGTCAGCACCGTGACCTGCCGCCGGCCGGGCCGGCCGCGGAAGTCGCCGGCCACGCCGCTGGCCGGGTCGACCCGCACGCGCTCCAGAATCTCCATGGGCGCGCGCTTGCGCTCGCGCCGTGCGATCCCGATCAGTCTGCCCTCCGTCATGAGCAGATGGTAGCAGGTAGGAGGGCCTTCAGGCCCGA
>CAYQZN010000426.1:0-2093 GCA_964421805.1 uncultured Woeseiaceae bacterium | reverse complement strand
TCGAGCTGACTGACGTCGGCCGCGTCGTTACCGCGGATGTGGCGGACTTCGACGGCGATGGCAGCAAGGACCTGATGCTGGTGACGCTGGACGGGATGCCCCCCGACGAGGTCCGCAGCATTCACGTGCATCGTCAGACACGGGCCGGTCAGTTCTCGCCGTCTCCCGATCTGAGCGTCATCCTCCCGCCGGATGTTGCCGTTTACGACATCGCGGATATCGAGGAGGCGCCCGGTGACGAGCTGATACTGCTGCGTCCGGATCGCATTACCGTCATCTCCCTGTCGGAGCAGGATGGCAACGGTCGGGACTGGCTGATTGACGGTCCGACGACCCTCGGCGTTGCCGCAGACGAGCGCGGCTTCGAGAGGTTTCGCCTCGCCTACGAGGAGTTCGACGACAGGCCCTGGATTCTCGTCCCGCAGTTCGGCGCCCTGTCGCTGCTCACGGCAGAGGGGCAATTGCAGGTCCGGCTGGATGTCGGACGGCGTGCGAATTATTACGTCGCCAGCGGAAGCGGGCTGCTATCTGTCGAGAGCGATATGCAGCTCTATTATGATGCGCCGAAGATCAGCGTTGGCGACATCGACGGTGACGGCCAGGCCGACATCCTGACCGCCACCCGCCACGAGCTTCGAGTCTTCCTGCGCGGCCCGGACGGGGAATTCAAAGCCCGTGCCGATTATGCGGAGCCCCTCGAATTGATCGACGAAACAGACCACAGGCGGGGCACGAGCAGTGTCGTTACCTCGGCGCGGGACATCGATGCCGACGGTCGCCTCGATCTGATGATCTCGCACATAGAGGGGACGATGGTCAGCACCGTCACCAATACCCGCATCTACTTCAACCGGGACGGCGGCTGGGATCTCGCCGAGCCCGATGAAGAATTCGTGGTGGACGGAGCAGTGACATCGAACCTGCTGGTGAACATCGATCGCAGCGAGGTGCTCGAGCTTGTTCGGCTGCAGTTCAAATTCAGCATCCTCGAGCTGGTGGAGTTGCTGCTGACCCGCAAGATCGATACGGAGATCCTGATTCACCGTTTGCAGGCTGACGCGCGTTTCGGGGAGGAACCGTGGTCACGCAAGAAGATCAGCACCGGAATCAGCTTCGATACATTCCGGCCGAAAGGCTTCATGCCCCGGGCGGGGCTCGATCTGAATGCGGACGGACTGATGGATTTCATCTCGTCGGCGAATGGCGATGGCATCGAGATCTTCCTCGGTGGTGAAAAGGGGCCGTTCGACAGGCGGACGGCGATACAGAAACTCCCTGCGACCGGCGAGATCTATATCGAAGACGTCGACGCGGACGGCCTCCCGGATTTCGTCCTCTTCGACCCCCAGAGTCTCGAGCCGATAGTGCGCATCGGGCTGAATCGGGGCGTACTGCCGGGAACGCCGGACGCGACCGCTCGTCGGGCGAGAGAAAACGGCATCGGATTCGACGAGGACGGCGATACAGATGAGGCCCGGTAGAAGCGCCGGAGAACCGGCGGGAGAATTCGTAGTCAGATATCTCCGGCGTGGTCCCGGCCCGTCCAGAGCCCGGGGTATTCATCCGCGAAGCCGGATTCGCCGACCGTAATCTCGGTACTGAAGCCGCTGGCGCTTTCATAAAGGACGGTGGCGGCGCTTTTCCGGGTGTAGGTCTGGCGAGCCGGTCTAATCTCCAGGTCGGGGAATACCAGCCACGCCGCATGCACCTCCACCGATGCGCCGGCGCCACGGCCCAACCGGCGGACAGGCATCAGATTGGTGACCGGGGAGAAGCCGAAATCCACGTCCGTGCAGCCGGCAAGCGTGTCGTCGGGCGCGCCGTCGCGCGACCACCGGCCGGTGTCGTCTCGAGCGAGTCTCACCGTGCCCGAGTCGCCTGCGTGGGACCATCGCACCACGGCCTCCCGGGTGAACCAGGCATCATTCAGAAGTACGTGGTAATCCAGCCGCCACAGGCCGCCGGCGAAACGTATGGCCATGCCTTCCAGGCGATAGCCGCTGGCGGCGCGCCACAGGCTCGCGTACTCCGCGCCCCCGTCCGTCAGTGAGCGCCAGCGTTGCTGGGCGACGAGATTCACGATTGGCTCGCAG
>CAYQZN010000425.1:0-2097 GCA_964421805.1 uncultured Woeseiaceae bacterium | reverse complement strand
TGATGGCGGTGAAGACATACACCGACCCCCAGTAGCCGCCTGCCCGATCCATATCGAGAACCAGCATCAGACCATCGCCTCCGCCGCCTTCTTCTTCGCCAGCCTCTCGAGCTGGCGCCGGTAGCTCTCGCGGAACTCCGGGCGCTCCGCCGGCCGGTCCTCCCAGACGCCCGCCGTGTCACCCGTGCCGACGCCTTCGAAGAACGACCGCATCTCGTCGAAGCGCGCCTTGTTGCCGAGCGCCGCGTTGACGACCTGGGCCAGCGATCCGGCGCCGGCGGGGCCCATCAGCGGCCGGGCCGAAATCAGGTTGGTGAAGTACAGGCCGGGTATCGCCAGCTCTTTCGCCTTCTGCACCACCGGCGTGGTGCCGATGGCGAGGTCGGGCTCGAACTCCCGCATGGCCGCCAGGTCCTGCTCCAGCGAGGCGCGGAACTGCACCTGCACGCCCTTCGCCTCCAGCCATTCGCGGTCGGCGTCGGACCAGCGGGTGCGCGGACAGGCGCTGCCCACGTAGCGGACGTCCGCGCCGCTCTCCACCAGCAGCCGTGCCACCAGCAGCTCGGAGCCTTCGTAGCCGGACAGCGTGATACGGCCGTCGATCGGCGCCTCGGCGAGCGCGCCGCGGATCGCCGGCAGCACCGCGTTCTTCGCCGCAGCGATGCGGTCGGCGGGCACGTTGCAGGCCTCACCGATCGCTTCCAGCCATGCGGCGGTGCCGTCGTGGCCGACGGGCGCCGAGCCGACGATCGGCCGCCCGGCTGCCTCGAACTGCCGGAACGAGGCGGTGTAGAACGGATGGATGGCGGCGGCAGCGGCGCAGTCGAGGGCCGCATACAGCTCGCGCCACTCCCGGGTCGGCACGACCGGCCCGGCGGCGAGACCCATGGGTTCGAGCATCATGCCGATGCCGACCGGGTCGGCCGGGAACATCTCGCCCACCAGCGTGACCGTGGGCCGGTCCTCGACACCCTCGCGGGGCGCCTGCACCGGGCCGTGCTCGGCCTCCTTGCGGGCGTACTCCAGCATGGCGCCGGCCAGCACGTCCTTCGCCTCGGCGTGGGTGGGCACGCCGAAGCCGGGCACGTCGATGCCGATGATGCGCACGCCGTTGATCTCCTTCGGCAGCAGCCGGAGCGGCACGCCCGAGGCCGTGGGCACGCAGAGATTCGTGATGACGATGGCGTCGTAGTGCTCCGGATCGGCCATCTTCTCCACGGCTTCCTTGATGTCCTCGTAGAGCCTGCCGGTGACCAGGGTCTCCGAATTGAACGGCACGTAGCCGACCGTGCGGCGTGCGCCATAGAAATGGGACGTGAATGTGAGCCCGTACACGCAGCAGGCCGAGCCGGAGAGTATGGTGGCCGTGCGGCGCATGCGCAGGCCGACCCGCAGGGAGCCGAACGCGGGGCACATGCTCTGGGGCTGGTCATGGGGTCCCAGCGGATAGTCCTCGGCGTAGCGCTCGAGCGCCTCGCCGTTGCCCGCCGCGGCGGCCGCCTCGCGCATCTTGTCGCGGCCGGCGTGGCAGCCATGGCCGTCCCCGCGGGTGGCCTCCACGTTGATGTCCGTCTTTTCGCTCTTGTCTGTCATTCTTCTCGTCGCTGCCCCCGGCTCAGATATGCTCGTAGACGACCTCCAGTGAAGGTTTCTCGACGTGATTCTTGCCGCACATGTCCGCCTGGGTGGCCGGCTGCAGCTGGATACCGCGGCCGACGTCTTCAGACTTGAACAGGTTCAGCAGGCCGTCGTGCTCCAGCGGCGTCGGGTGCTGCGGCGGCGCATCCGCCACGTTGCTGGCGAGTTCCTCGAACAGCGGCCCCCACTGCCCGCCGGGCATGCCGACGATCTGGTAGTTGGCGCTCTTGCGCCGGATGTCCTCGTCCGCCGGGATGGCGGAGAGCACGGGGATGCCGACGGCATCCGCGAAGGCGCTGGCTTCGCCGGTTCCGTCGTCCTTGTTGATGACCATGCCGGCCACGCCCACGTTGCCGCCCAGCTTGCGGAAGTACTCCACCGCCGAGCAGACGTTGTTGGCGACGTAGAGCGACTGCAGGTCGTTGGAGCCGACCACGATCACCTTCTGGCACATGTCGC
>CAYQZN010000424.1:0-2102 GCA_964421805.1 uncultured Woeseiaceae bacterium | reverse complement strand
GCTCAGAAGCCGGCCACCCCCGTCGGCCAGGCAGGGCTGTCGCCGTAGTCCTGACCGTGTGCGTCCACCCAGGCGATGGCCTCCTCCATGATCGCGAGCCCTTCGCGCAGCACGGCCTCGTCCATGTTCAGCGCGGGATAGAGCCGGATGGAGGACTCGCGATCGCTGATGGCCCAGACGCCGTTGTCCAGCATGCGGCTGCGCACGGCGCGCGCATACCACCAGTCCTTCTCGCCGTTGTCCGGACTCCGGAAACCGACGCCCATGAGCAGCCCGTTGGCGCGTACCTCTTTCACGATGCCGTAGCGCTCCCAGCCTGCCATGATTTCGGCCGCGATCGCGCCGAGCCGGGCCGCGTGCTCCACAACCCCGTCGCGCTCGAAGATCTCCAGTGTCTTCAGGCCGGCGGCACAGCCGGCCGGCGTGCCCGCGAAGGTGGAGCCGCTCACGAACTCATCGGCGTCGCCCAGTATCTCGTCGCGCGCCGCGATGCCTGCGCAGGGCGCGATGCCGCCCGAAAGATTCTTGCCGACCACGAGGATGTCCGGCACCACGCCGTAGTGCTCCACCGCCCACATCTTCCCGGTACGACCGAGGCCGGTCAGCACCTCGTCCACGATCATCAGCCAGCCGTTGCGATCGCAGATCTCGCGGATGCCCTGCAGGAAGTTACGCGGCGGTATCCAGTTGCCGCCCTCGGCGAGGCCCGGCTCGACCAGCACCGCGGCGATGTTGTCCCGCGGCGCAATACAGCCGGGGATGTGGTTGTCCAGATACCAGAGGCAGTACTCGGCGTACTGCCCCGGCTCTATCCCGGCCGGGCGCCGGTCGCTGTAGGGATAGGGCGCCTTGATGATGCCGCCGTCCCAGGCCTCGAGGTAACGCATGGCGCCCGGGTCGTAGCCGCTCATGAGCTTCGTCGCGAGTGCCGAACCGTGATAGGCCGAGGCGAAGGTGATGATGTAGCGGCGCTTCGTGTGGGTCAGCGCCAGATACACTGCCGCCTCGGCCGCCTCGGTGCCGGACACCTCGTAGCTGAAACGCGGCAGCGAGCGCTCCGGCATGATATCCGCGAGCCGCTCTGCCAGGTCGTAGCGCAGCGGATGGTCGTAGTGGAAGCCGTAACGGCGATGGGCCGCGTCGACCGCCTCGACCACCTCGGGATGAGCGTTTCCCAGCGGATTGGTGGCCCAGCCGTTCTGGAAATCGATGTATTTGCGGCCGTCCAGGTCCCAGATGAAGTCGCCCGCAGCGCGATCGATCACGATCTGGTTGGCCGCGCGGAATCCGCGCCGACCGGCCTTCTCCATCTCCGCCTCGAACTTGAGCCCGTTGCGGAAGAGAGGTATGCCACGCTCGAGCATCCCACGCGTCTTCGGGCCCGGGAAACGGTCTGACATGTCGGATACTCCCCTCTGCCTGCCAGAGGCGAGCATAACCGAGACCGTCACGACCGATCACCCGGGAGGGCGAACCCCCGCGGACCGGTCGCCCCGTTCCGGCCGATATAGGCGCTTCATCGGCTTCGCCTGGAACAGGAGTGCCGAGACGAGCCCCCGGCCCGATGGCCAGGCTGCTGCCCTGATTTTGATGGTAAGAGCGTTCCCCCGAAACGCTCGAAAGGCTCAGACTGACGCACCGAGATGCACCGGCAATGACGCACTTTTGTTTTCCGGCTGAGCCACATTAAGAGCGCCAGAGGTTGCGGTAACGCGCAGTCTTGCCAAATTTTGCCAAAGTACCTAATGTGCCCGCATGAGCACGATGAACATCTCACTGCCCGAGTCCCTGAAGTCCTTCGTCGACGAAAGGGTGAGCGAGGGTGGCTACGGCACCAGCAGCGAGTATGTCCGCGAACTCATTCGGAAGGATCAGGACCGTCTGCAGTTGCGCGGTCTGCTCCTGGCCGGAGCCGCCTCCTCGCCGGCCGCCACGCCGGCAGATTCCAGCTATTTCGAAGAGCTCCGCCGTCGGGTGTACCACAGCGCCGAACCCGACTCCAAAGAGTGACCGGGAAGCCGCTCGTCCCGCGTGAGCAGGCCAACCGGGATGTGGATGCCGGCCTTGCCTTCTATCTGAACGATGGCACCCGATCAGCCGGA
>CAYQZN010000423.1:0-2116 GCA_964421805.1 uncultured Woeseiaceae bacterium | reverse complement strand
TCCCGCGCATGGCCTGGGCCGAGGCGATGCAGCGCTTCGGCTCCGACAAGCCGGACCTGCGCATCCCGCTGGAACTGGTGGAAGTCTCCGATCTCCTCGAGGGGGTGGAATTCAAAGTGTTCGCCGGCCCCGCTGCGGACCCGAAGGGCCGGGTGGCCGCGCTGCGCCTGCCGAAAGGCGGCGAGCTCACCCGCAAGGAGATCGACGATTACACCGCCTACGTGGGCCGCTACGGCGCCAAGGGTCTCGCCTACATCAAGGTGAACGATGCCGCCGCCGGCCGCGAGGGCCTGCAGTCGCCCATTCTGAAGTTCCTGCCGGACGCCGCTATCGCCGGCATCATGGAGCGCACCGGCGCCGCGGACGGCGACCTGGTGTTCTTCGGCGCCGACAAGGCGCACGTGGTGAACGACGCACTCGGCGCGCTGCGCGTGAAGCTGGGCGAGGACCGGGGACTGGTTGAAGGCGGCTGGCGGCCGCTGTGGGTGGTGGAGTTCCCGATGTTCGAGCGCGATCCCGTCAGCGGGCGCCTGGATCCGCTGCACCATCCGTTCACGGCGCCCTCGATCAGCGACGCCGACGCGCTGCGCAAGGACCCGGACCATGCGCTCTCCCGCGCCTACGACATGGTGTTGAACGGCTCGGAGATCGGCGGCGGCTCCATCCGTATCCACGACCAGCAGGTGCAGTCCGCGGTGTTCGACCTGCTGCAGATCGGCCCGGAGGAGGCGGAGCAGAAGTTCGGCTTCCTGCTGCGCGCACTCGAGTACGGCTGCCCGCCCCACGGCGGCATTGCGTTCGGCCTGGACCGCCTGGTGATGCTGATGGCCGGGGCCGAGAGCATCCGCGACGTCATCGCGTTTCCCAAGACCCAGACGGCGGCCTGCCCGCTCACGGACGCGCCGGGCGACGTCTCCGCCCAGCAGCTGCGCGAGGTGGGCATCCGGCTCCGCAAGCCGCGGGGCGACGCCGAGAGCTGAGCGCTGCCGCCGTGACCGCACCGACTCCGGCCAGGCCCTACCGGCGTCCCGAGTCGGTGCTGGTGGTCGTCTATGCGGCCAGTGGCGAGGTGCTGCTGCTGCATCGCCGTCGTCCCTTCGAGTTCTGGCAGTCCATCACCGGCAGCCTGCTGCCGGACGAGAAGCACGACAGCGCGGCGGCCCGGGAACTCGCCGAGGAGACCGGCTTCGGCGACAACGGCACGCTCGCCTACACCGGCGTCAGCCGGGTGTTCGTCATCGACCCCCGCTGGCGTGACCGCTATCCGCCGGGCATCTTCGAGAACGTCGAATACGAATGGCGCTTCCGGCTCGATGAGCCCCGGGACGTGGTGCTGAGCCCGAGCGAACACTCGGCGTTCACCTGGGTGCCGCTCGAGGAAGCCATCGAGCGGGTCTGGTCCTGGACCAACCGGGAGGCGCTCGAAGACCTGGCCAGGGATCTGGGGTGAACCACGAGGGAGAACGCAGCGCACTCGTACTGGTGCACGGACTCTGGCTCGGGGGCTGGGCGCTGAAGCGTCTGGCCCGGCGCCTGCGCGAGGCCGGCCGGGACGACGTCCATATCTTCTCCTGGCCCACCATCAGCCACGGCCTCGACGCCAACGCCCAGAATCTTCGGGCCTTTGCCGCCCATCTCGAGCCGGCGCGTATCGACTGGGTGGGCCACAGCCTCGGCGGCGTCCTGATACTGCGCACGCTGGCGGCCTGGGACGACGCGCCGTCGGGCCGCATCGTCTGCCTGGGTTCGCCGCTGACCGGCAGCCGCTCTGCGGAACGCCTCGCCTCCTTCGGCCTCGGCAGACGCCTCACCGGCCGCAGCATCGCCGGCGGCGTGCTCGAGTCGAGCGCAGCGGAGTGGTGTCCGCCGGAACTTGCCGCGCGCACCGGCGTGATCGCCGGCAGCCGTGGTATGGGTGCGGGCCGCCTGCTCGGGCGCCTGGAGCCGCCCCACGACGGCACGGTGCGGGTGGCGGAGACCGAGCTGCCGGGCATCGCCGATCATCTGATCCTCAACGTGACCCACACGGGCCTGCTGTTCTCCCGCGCTGCCGCCAGCGCCGCCGAGACCTTCCTGCGTCAAGGAAAATTCGCGTAGGAGGGCCTTCAGGCCCGAT
>CAYQZN010000422.1:0-2133 GCA_964421805.1 uncultured Woeseiaceae bacterium | reverse complement strand
TGGAGCAGATCGATTTTCTGCGCGAGCGCGGCTGCCACGCGCTGCAGGGGTTCTTCTTCGCCGAGCCGCTGCGGGTGGACGATGTGCCCGCCTTCCTGGCGGCTCATCTCGGCCGGACTCCGGACGGCGCCGTGATCGATCTCGCCACCATTCGCAGCCGCTTCGCGCTGCGTAACACCGGCTGACTGCGATGCGCCGGACGGCGACGATGACTCTGCTCGGGCTGGCCGCCGCGCTGCCGCTGCTGCTGGCCGACGCGCCCTGGTTCGGCTGGGAACTGCGCCTGCCCTGGCTCGCCTGCCTGGTTGCGGCAGGTGTCTGGGTGCACCGCGTGCGGGAGCGCGAACTCTACCAGGAGACCGAGTACTGCCGCCGGCTGGAGGCGCAGGTGCGCCAGCGCACCCGCGACCTGGCCGACCGGAACGCCGAGCTGCAGCTGGCGAACGCCAAACTGCACGAGGCGAGTCACACCGATGCCCTCACCGGCCTCAGAAACCGCCGTTACCTTTTCGAACAGATCTCCGACGACATCGACCTGGTGCAGCGCCAGCACGACGGCGGCAGCCGTGGCGGCGACATGGACCGGAACAACGACATCGTCTTCCTGATGATCGACCTGGACCATTTCAAGCCGGTGAACGATGCTCACGGACACGTGGCCGGCGACCGCATGCTGCTCGAGGTGCGCGACGTGCTCATCGGTGCCTGCCGGTCGTCGGACGTGGTGATCCGCTGGGGCGGCGACGAGTTCCTGGTGATCGGCCGGGAAGCCACCAGCACCGAGGTCTCCTCCCTCGCCGAACGCATTCGCTCGCGCATCGAGAGCCACGTGTTCGAACTCGGCAACGGCGCGGTGGCCCACACCACCTGCTCGGTGGGCTTCGCCAGCTACCCGTTCCTGGGCTCGCAGCCGGATCTCGTGAGCTGGGAGCAGGTGCTCGGCATCGCCGACATCGCGATGTACCGGGCCAAGGAACTGCGCAACTCCTGGGTCGGCATCCACGGCGAGCACTGGCCGGGAGGCGCGGAGTCTTTGTTCCAGGGTCTGCAGGAACGCGCTCACGCGCTGGCCGCCGCCGGTAACGTCCGCCTCGAGCAGCCGGGACCGGATCTCGCCCGCAAGCTGGCCTGAGCAGGGCCGGATGCTATAACGTCCTTCCCGCGGCGGCCCGGTTCGTGGCACTCTGCGCCGCGGAGCGACACGGACCCCATGCACACGCACGATCATACCCACGCCGGTGGCGCACACCGGGAACAGAACTCGGACTCCAGGCGCCTGGCTCTCGCGCTAGCGCTGACCGGCGGTTTTGCAGTCGTGGAACTGGTCGGCGGCATCGCCGCGGGTTCCCTGGCGCTGATCGCCGACGCCGGCCACATGGTCACGGACGCCATGGCGCTCGCCCTGGCCTGGATGGCCGCGCGGATGGCGGCCCGCCCTGCCGACGCGAAGCGCAGCTTCGGCTATCACCGTTTCCAGATCGTAGCCGCCCTCGTCAACGGCCTGACGCTGATCGGTATCGTCGGCTGGATCGTGGTGGAGGCCTTCGAGCGCCTGCTCACGCCGGTCGACGTCACCGCAGGCCTGATGCTGGTGATCGCCGCCATCGGCCTGGCCGTGAATCTGCTGGTGTTCTTCATATTGCACGGCGGCAGCCGGGAGAACCTGAATCTGCAGGGCGCGCTGCTGCACGTGCTGGGTGATCTGCTGGGTTCCGTGGCGGCGATCATTGCCGGCGTGGTGATCCTCGGCACGGGCTGGATGCCCATCGACCCGCTGTTGTCACTGATAGTGGCGGCACTGATATTGCGCAGCGCCTGGAGCCTGGTGAAGCGGTCGGCCCACATTCTCCTCGAAGGCACGCCCGAGTGGCTCGACGTGCCCGGCATGCGCCGGGAACTCGCCGACTCCGTGCCCGGCGTGTGCGACGTCCACCACGTCCACGTCTGGAGCCTCACGCCGGCCCGGCTCATGCTGACGATGCACGTGACGCTGGAGGACGACGACGGTGACCCTGCTGCCGTCATACGCGTCATCAAGCGCCGGCTGCACCAGGAATACGGTATCGACCACTCCACCATCGAGATCGAGTACGGGGATTGCGCGGACGACTTCCCGGCCACCACCGATCCGCC
>CAYQZN010000421.1:0-2137 GCA_964421805.1 uncultured Woeseiaceae bacterium | reverse complement strand
GCGCGTCGGCCAGCATGGCGTAGCCGGCGGGCACATTGGTGAAGAAACTGACCGGAACGTCCTTCAGGTTGCGGATGGTCAGGTCGAACTGGCCGGGCAACGGCCGCCCGCCGTCGATATATAAGGTGCCGCCCGCAATCATCACCCCGAACTTGCTCGACGTCCCGGAGACATGGTTCCAGGGCAGCCAGTCGAGCATTACGTCCTTCCAGCCGGCAGTCTCGCCCAGTACCTGCTTTGCCTGGGCCAGGTTGGCCCCCAGCATGCGCTGGGTCTGCACGACCGCCTTGGGCAGGCTGGTGGAGCCGGAGGTGAGCATGTACACGGCCGGCGCATCCGGATCCAGCCCTTCGATCGCGTCCTTCACTTCCGGGCCCGCCCGCAGGGCCAGCACCTCGCTGATGGCGACTGCGGGGCGCTCGAGCAGCTCCGGCTCCTCGGTGACGACGATGGCGTCGCCGAAGTCCACCGCCTCCAGGGCCGCCTTATAGAGTGGCGTCTGCTCGGCGAACACGACGGCCGGCCTGACCAGCTCCAGCACGTGCTTCAGCCGTCCATAGTCGCCGCCCATGAGCGCATAGTTCACGCTGACCGGGCAGACCGGGACGCCTACGGCCATGGCGCCGTACTTGAACACCGCATGGCGGATGGAGTTGCCGGACAGGATCAGCAGGGAACGGTCCGGCCCGACTCCGTTGTCCAGCAGCCACTGGGCGACGGCGTGGGCATCGCGGCGGGTCTCCTGGTACGTCTGAGTCATCCAGTCCCCGTCGCCGCCGTCCCTCTGCATCAGATAAGGCTGGTCGGGGCGCTCTCCCGCCTGGCGCTCCAGCTCGAGCAGCAGGTTCGGCACGTAGGGCTCGAGCGCGGTCTCGGGCGTCACGATCAGCGTGCCGTCGGTGCGCTCCTCCACTGCCATGCGGGCCGAAGGGAATGCGACTTCCCGGAACGGGGCGGTGCGGAAATCGGTCATGGGAACGGGGTCCTCGGCGCAGTCCGTCGATGGCCCCGATCCTCACCGACTCAGTCGAATAATGCAAGTGACAGTGGCGGACCGGCGGGTCGGGAGTCGGGACGGGCAGCGACCGCGACTGCTATGGTCGCTTGCATAACATGACTCTATACTTGGAATCGTTGTCGGAACCCATAGCGGAAAGAGGCGGAAGGACATGATCCAGAGTTCACCGGAGCGGATCGCCGAGTACCAGCAGCGAGGATGGTGGGGACAAACCACCGTGGACGACGTATTCCGCGACGCCGTGGCCAGGGCCGGCGCCGAGGAGGCGGTCGTGGACCCGCCGAACAAGGACGAGCTGACGGGCGCCGCCCAGCAGCGCTATACGTTCGCCGAGCTGGACCGGCTGGTGGACGGGCTGGCCAGCCGCCTGCTGGCGCTGGGGCTGCGCAAGGACGACGTGCTGGCCACCCAGCTGCCGAATACCGTGGAGGGCGTCGTGGCATTCCTCGCCTGCGCGCGCCTCGGCCTCGTGTTCTGTCCGGTCGCGATGCAGTTCCGGGAGCACGAGCTGCGCTACATCCTGGGCAAGTCGGGAGCCAGCGCCTTCATGACGGTGCCCCGGTTCAAGGACACCGAGCCTGCCGCCCGCGCCGAAGCGCTGGTGCCCGAGTTCGATCGCCTGCGGCACCTGCTGGTATGGCGCGAGCAGGAGGCCGACCCCACGGATCTGTCCCTGGAGCGGCTCGCCGGCGCCGACCCGGAACCGCTGCGGGCCTATCTCGAGGAACTGGAGATCGATCCCCACGAGACCCTGACCCTGTGCTGGACGTCGGGAACCGAATCGCGGCCGAAGGGCGTACCCCGCCACCATGCGCACTGGGTGGTGAACGGGGAGTCCTGCAGCGAATGCGGCCAACTGCAGGAGGGCGAGAACATCCTGAATCCCTTCCCGATGGTGAACATCGCCTCCCTCGGCGGCATGGTCATGCCCTGGCTCATGACCCGGGGCAAGCTGGTGCAGCATCACCCCTTCGACCTGCCGGTGTTCCTGCGCCAGATGGCGGAGGAGAAGATCAACTACACGGTGGCGCCGCCGGCCATCCTGAACCTGCTGCTGAAGAACGATGATCTGCTGGCGAAGACCGACATCAGCCATTTGCGCTGCATCGGCTCGGGCTC
>CAYQZN010000420.1:0-2148 GCA_964421805.1 uncultured Woeseiaceae bacterium | reverse complement strand
GAGATGTTGCCGTAGGTCTGGATCAGCGCCAGCCGGATCGCCTTCGTCTCGGCCTCCTGGCGCACCTCGCGCAGGTTCAGCGTCTGCTGGGCGCCGACCTTGTCGCCCAGGCCCATGTCGGCGGCGGTCACCTGCTTGCCTTCGGCCATGATGACCGCGCTCTTGATCTTGTTCTCCAGCTCGCGGACGTTGCCCGGCCAGTTGTGGCTCTGGATGGCTTCCTGGGCGTCCTGGCTGAAGCCGCGCAGCGGGCGCTTGTGCTGCTTGGAGTACTTCTCCAGCAGCTTGCGCGCCAGGATCAGCCGGCCGCCCTCGCGCTCGCGCAGGGGCGGGATGTTCACGGTGATCTCGCTGATGCGGTAGTAGAGGTCTTCGCGGAAGCCGCCCGACTCGATCAGGTCCGAGATCTTCTGGTTGGTGGCGCAGATCACGCGCACGTCCACCGGGATCTCGTTACGGCCGCCCACGCGCTCGACCACCCGCTCCTGCAGGAACCTGAGCAGCTTCGCCTGCAGCGGCATGGGCATGTCGCCGATCTCGTCCAGAAACAGCGTGCCGCCGCTGGCCGTCTCGATCTTGCCCTGCGTGGTCTTGTGCGCGCCCGTGAAGGCGCCCTTCTCGTGGCCGAACAGCTCGGACTCCAGCAGGTTCTCCGGGATGGCCGCGCAGTTGATGGCCACGAAGCGCTCGTCCTTGCGGTTGCTGAGCGAGTGCAGCGCGCGTGAGAGGAGCTCCTTGCCGGTGCCGCTCTCGCCGAGGAGCAGCACGGAGACGTCCGTCGGCGCCACCTTCTCGATCATGCGGCAGACCTGGAGCATGGCCTCGCTGGCCGCCACGATGCCGTCCAGCGGCGAGACGCCCTCCTCGCTCATCAGGCGGCGGTTCTGGGCCTCCAGCTCGTAGATGTGGAAGGCGCGGTCGACCAGCAGGCGCAGCGTGTCGGTGTCGACCGGCTTCTGGTAGAAGTCGTAGGCGCCGAGGCCCACGGCCTTGACCGCGTTCTCCTGGTCGCCGTGGCCGGTCACCACGATCACCTTGGTATGCGGCGCGAGGCTGACGATCTCCTCCAGCGTCGCCATGCCCTCGCTGACGCCCTCGGCGTCCGGCGGCAGGCCGAGATCCTGGAGGACGACGGCGGGCTCGTGGCGGCGGAGTTCCGCGATGGCGTCCGAGCGGTTCTCCGCCGTCAGCACCTCGTAGTCCTCGAAACACCACTTCAGCTGGCTCTGCAGCCCCGGGTCGTCCTCTACGATCAATAGCTTGCGCGGGGTGTCGTTCACGGGTGAATTGCTCTCACTCTGGCTCTCCGTCTGTCTGTGTGCCTCCGTGCCCATCGCGCATAGTGCCACGGCACCGCGGGGCTGGGGAGTGGCCAGGTCACAGTCGGCGCTGCGAATTGCGCGGGAGGCGTACTCGGGCGGCGGGCGACTGGTCGTCGAACGGTCGTCGAGCGGCTGTCGAGCAGCTGTCGAGCGGCGTTCGAGCTGAGGGGATCGGTGAAATGGGTAGGTATAAATGCTTACGATTTACTGTTGCGAATGATTCTCATTTGATCTAGTTTACCGCCATCGACGGGCCTGCGGCCGTCCGTGGACAGAAAACGGCTCGCAGATCGAGAACCAGAACCGGAATTGATGGGCATGCCATATAACAAGTTTTCGGGCCTGAAGGCCCTCCTTCCCACCTCGCGGAAACCTGTAGGAGGGGCTTTAGCCCCGATTGATTTATTCAAATCGGGCCTGAAGGCCCTCCTACCCCTCGCGCTGATCGCCACACCTGCCGTGGCCCAGGAGACCACCGACGAAGGCGAGGTCATCGACGTGGTCACCATCCTCGGTAACCCGAACCAGGTCTCCGACATCGCGGGCTCGGCGCAGTATTTCAGCCCGCAGGACCTCGAGGTCTTCGCCAATGCCGACATCATGCGGGTGCTGCGCGCCGCGCCGGGCGTCTACGTGCAGGAAGAGGAAGGCTACGGCCTCCGCCCGAACATCGGCATCCGCGGCTCCGGTCTCGACCGCTCCGGCCGCATCGCGCTGCTCGAGGACGGCGTGCTGATCGCCCCGGCCCCGTACTCGGCGCCTTCCGCCTACTACTTCCCGACCCAGCAGCGCATGCACGCGCTCGAGGTCCTGAAGGGCCCCTCCT
>CAYQZN010000419.1:0-2160 GCA_964421805.1 uncultured Woeseiaceae bacterium | reverse complement strand
ACCCCGGTGTTTCCGGACACTCCATCGGGACCTAACCCACGCTGGGCGGGATCAGTGCCGTGGAGCGATAGAAGAGAGCTAGACGAGCTTAGGTCAGTAAACGCAGGATCTGGGACACGTCACGCTGGACCAAGCCGTAAAGTCACCGTTGCGGCACCTCATTGCGCAGCGTTCACCAATCGCATACGCTCATCACCGATCTTGGTCTGCTTGGTCAAGCGGGCGCCAGAGGAGGCGCACCACCCGAACCGGTAATCGCGCAATCCTGCGAGCGTGGGCATGTACTTTATATTACTCGTCTTGATGTGGGTCACACCGGCGGTTATCGCGGGCGCGCTCGGCTGGACTGGGATTTGGGGTACGAACTCGGCTTTGCTGGACTACCTGATCCCGTTCACAGTAACGGGCGGCTTCCTCCACCTGCCGTCATTCGCAGTGGCACTGCTGGCTTTGCGTTACCTGAGGGAATCGAACAATACGTCACGCTCGAGCTGGGTTGGCACGATCGCTGCCACGGTGATGCTCTCGGCGCTGGTCCTGCAGATCGATTTCGGTGAGTTGAACCTCTGGCTGTACACGGACTATCAGCCGTACGGCTTCCCGATCGAGTTCGAGGGCACGGCGATTTTCCTGTTCGTAGCCAGTGATGCCTTCTGGGTGTTGTCCTACGCCATTGCCAGGGGCGCAGCACCGAGCCTCGCCCAGTGCGCTCTTTCGCCGCTAATTCCCGCCGCCGTCATCGCCTTTAATGTGATCGGATACCAGTCTCAGGGCGGGGAATCCGGTCCCGTGTTTCAATACGGCTACAGTATGCGGGGAGAGCAGCAAGGCCAGGATCAGGCCTGGGTCTACACACCCACCGCTTACGAAGAAACGCTGTTTCGCAATTGGCTGCAAGGGAGTTCGACGGTGCGCCCACCCTGGGAGAGTTCGACTGCGCAACACCTCGCCGTCTACTTCGTCGACAGCATGGACAGTATCAAGCGGCTCAGGCGCGATAACGCCGAGCACGTCGTCGCGACACTGTGTCTCTACGAGGAAGACCGCTCCATCGTCGCGCACAAAGGCATGGCGGATTGCTTTGCCACGCGTCTGACGCTTGTTCAGCGGATCGTACGCCTTCGGGATGAGAACCCGACCGGTCTGGGTCCGGAAATCGATCAGTGGTACGCATACGCTCTGTTGTGCGCTGATGTAAGCGTGCCGGAGGAACGTGACGAGGTGGCAATACACTCCACCTGCCGGCGTTTCCTTGAACGACAGGCGGACTTCATCAGCCGTATAAAAACGCAGTCCGGTCCCGACTCGGAGCATGCCCGGTTCGTTCGCGAGAAATCGATGGCGCTAGGACTGTCGACAGAGCAACGGCAGCCGCCGGTCGAAAATCCATAGTCCGGAATCCGCGTTGTGCTGATGACCGTACATCTGCAATTCGAGCTATGCGCGATGTGGACTTCCCTCATAAGGTGTGACGACTAGCGCGGGCATGACCCTCGCCCACTCTGCCACTGCGACGACACTATTCGGAGAGCCAACTCAATGCTTAGAGGCGCCTGCCACTGCGGTACCGTGACATGGCTCTTCGACGGAATGCCAGACAGTACGACCGTCTGCAACTGCACGGTCTGCAGACGGTACGGGGTGCTGTGGGCATACGACTACGAAGGCGAGAGGATCAAGATCTCAGGCGATACGGCAACGTATTCTTGGGGTGACAGGACGATTGGATTTCACTTTTGCAAGACTTGCGGATGCGTTGCCTATTGGCGCGCACTCGAGCTGAACTCCGAAGCCCGGCGCCGCATCGCGGTAAATCTTCGCCTTGCTGAACCGGATGAAGTCGCAGTTATTCCGGTTTACCGCTTTGAAGGTCTGGTCTCTTTTCAAGGTCTCCCGCGAGACGGCAAATGCGTCAGGGATTACTGGTTCTGATTGCCGGTAGACTGCCAGCGCAACCTGGTACGTCGCTCAAGGCTGGCGCTACGCCAGCATCGCTCGCTGAACTCCAACCTTGGACATAATCCGCTTGTGGCGGCGAAGCAGACTTCATCGCACGCCCGTGGAATACTTCTTCAACAGTCTGCAAGAGCGAACCGGTGCGCGGTCCTGCCCCTGGCGGTGAGTGCAAACCAGCTATTCCGCCGGGCAGGTCCGCGCCAA
>CAYQZN010000418.1:0-2161 GCA_964421805.1 uncultured Woeseiaceae bacterium | reverse complement strand
CTCGGCTGCGACTTCTTCGCCTTCTCCGGGCACAAGATGTACGCGCCCACCGGCATCGGCGTTCTCTACGGCCGGGAAGCGCTGCTGGAGGCGATGCCTCCGTGGCAGGGGGGCGGCGACATGATCCTGACCGTCTCCTTCGAGGGCAGCACCTGGAACGAGCTGCCGTACAAGTTCGAGGCCGGCACGCCGAACATCTCCGGTGCCGTCGGGCTCGGCGCGGCGGTGGATTACCTGGCCGGCATCGGGCCGGCGGAGGTCGCCCGCTACGAGACCGAGCTGCTGGCCTACCTCAACCAGCAGCTGACCACCGTGGAGGGGCTGCGCATCATCGGCACGGCGCCCCACAAGGTGGGCGTGGTCTCGTTCATGCTGGACGACATCCATCCCCACGACCTGGGCACCATCCTGGACCAGCTCGGCGTGGCCATCCGCACGGGCCATCACTGCGCCATGCCCGTGATGGATCGCTACGGCCTGCCGGGTACGGCGCGAGCCTCGCTCGGCCTCTACAATAACCGGGACGACGTGGATCGGCTGGTCACGGCGCTGGGGCGCGCGAAAGAGATCTTCGGAGGCTGACCGTGGCGGAGTCCTCGGCCGGGCAACTGCGGGAGCTGTACCGGGAGCTGATCCTGGACCATGCCCGGCGCCCGCGTCACTTCGGGCGGCCGGAGCGCTACACGCACGAAGCGGAAGGGGTGAATCCGCTGTGCGGCGACAAGCTGCATCTCTACTTCCGCGTCGAGGACGGTGAGGTACGAGACGCCGCGTTCGAGGGCAGCGGCTGCGCCATTTCGATGGCTTCGGCATCGCTGCTGACCGAGACGGTATCCGGACACTCCGAGGCCGAGGCGCTGGACGCGGCGGACGGTATCCAGGCGATGCTCCGCGGCGAGGACGCGGGCGCAGGGCTGGGCAAGCTGGAGGCGCTGGCCGGGGTGCGGGATTTCCCGTCCCGGGTAAAATGCGCGAGCCTGGCCTGGCATGCGCTGCGCGCGGCACTGACGAGACACGAAGGAAAGGTGAGCACTGAATCATGATGTTCGGGCACAACAGCGAACCGGTGACCCTCACCCGCGACGTGCGGGCGGTGATCATCCCCATGGGCGAAGAAGTGACGCTGCGCGAGGGCGCCACGGCGCACATCACCCAGGCGCTCGGCGGCAGTTTCACCATCTTCCTGGAAGGCAACCTGTTCCGCATCGCCGGCGCCGACGCCGATGCGCTGGGCAAGGAGCCGGTGCCGCCGCCGGAGGTGCCCGAGGATGCCACCGACGCGGAGCTGGAAGCCGTGATCTGGTCTCAGCTGAAGACCTGCTACGACCCGGAGATCCCGGTGAACATCGCGGATCTGGGGCTGATCTACCGCTGTGAGATCAGCCGCCTCGGCGAGGGCGAGCGGCGGGTGGACATCGACATGACGCTGACTGCGCCCGGCTGCGGCATGGGCGACATCCTGGTCGAGGACGTGCGCGAGAAGGTCTCCGTCATCCCGACGGTGGCGGACGTCCGGGTGGAGCTGGTGTTCGACCCGCCCTGGAACCAGTCGATGATGAGCGACGAGGCGCGGCTGCAGACGGGCATGATGTGACCGAGCAGCGCAGTCATCCCTCCCAGCCGCCGGGGGACCGGGACAAGACGCTGACGCTGTTGCGCCACGCCAAGTCGAGCTGGAAGGACGACTCCGTCTCCGACTTCGATCGACCGCTCAGCGGGCGGGGCCGCGGGGATGCGCCGGACATGGGACGTTGCCTGCAGGCGGCCGGCGTTCGTCCGTCGCTTATCGTCAGCAGCCCCGCCAAACGGGCATGGGCCACTGCGAAGGCGGTAGCGAGAGTGATTGGCTATCCGCGCGAGTTCCTGCAGCGTGATGCCGACCTTTACCTCGCCAGCGCGGGAACCCTGGTGGAGGTGATCGGCCGCCAGGACGGGACCTTCAACCACCTGCTGATCTGCGCGCATAACCCGGGACTCACCGACCTGGTGAACAGGCTGCTGCCGGGCCTCACCGACAACCTGGTCACGGCCGGCTTCGTCACCGTGGGCGCCGAAGCAAAGGACTGGCGGGAGTTCTTCACGGCCGAATTCCAGTTGATCGCCTACGACTACCCAAAAAGAATCCACGACCGCACCGATTAGGTGCCGGACCGAACTTTTC
>CAYQZN010000417.1:0-2181 GCA_964421805.1 uncultured Woeseiaceae bacterium | reverse complement strand
CCCGGGGCGACCACATGTCGGTGATGTACCAGCACGTCCAGGGCAAGGCCCGCAAATGCCAGGAGGTCAACCCGAAGATCCCCGACGATCTGGCGGCGCTGGTCAACCGCACCATGTCCGTGGACAAGAACAAGCGCCACCCCTCCATGGCGGAGCTGAAAGACGAACTCGACGCCATCGAGCTCTGACACCGCCGCGGCACCGGCAATCCGTGCCGCCAGGCCGCCGGCCATCTTTGCCACCAGGCCCTGGCCATCTTTGCCACCAGGCCCTAGCCATCTTTGCCATTAGGCCCTAGCATAGGGCTGCGCGGAGCGACCGGACCCGCGTGATACGAGCAGGCGCAGACATGGCACGCATAGACGCATTCCTGAAACTCGGCCTGGCCCAGGGCTGCTCCGACGTCCACCTGGCCGTGGGCGTGCCGCCGATGCTGCGCATGCACGGCGATCTCATGCCGATCAAGTTCCGCGAACTCTCGGACACCGAGCTCGACACCTACGTGGCCGAGATCCTGACCAAGTCCCAGCAGGACAAGTTCGAGAGCGGCCGGGACCTCGACTTCTCCTACGTGAGCGAGGACGGCGGGCGCTTCCGCGTCAACCTCTTCCGCAAGGACACGGGCATCGGCGCGACCTTCCGCCACATCCCCACCGACATCCCGACGATGGAGTCGCTGGACCTGCCGCCGGTGATCGAGAAATTCTGCGACTACCACCAGGGCATGGTGCTGGTGACCGGCTCCACCGGCACGGGCAAGTCGACCACGCTCGCCTCCATGATCGACCACCTGAACCGGCACCGGAACCTGAACATCATCAGCCTGGAAGACCCCATCGAGTTCGTGCATCCGAGCAAGAACTGCCAGGTCATCCAGCGGGAGCTGGGCACCCACCTGACGAGCTTCGCCGACGGCGTTCGCTCGGCCATGCGCGAGGACCCGGACGTGATCCTGGTCGGCGAGCTGCGAGACGCCGAGACCATCAGCATGGCGATGACGGCGGCCGAGACCGGCCACCTGGTGCTGGGCACGCTGCACACCACCGGCGCGGTGAAGACCATCGACCGCATGATCGACGCGCTGCCCGGCGAGCTGCGCGAGCAGACCAAGAGCTTTCTGGCGCAGAGCCTGAACGCGGTGGTCACCCAGGTACTCGTGAAGACGCCGGACGGGCGGGGACGCAAGGCCGTGCTGGAGATACTGATCAACACCAAGGCCATCTCCAACCTCGTCATGAGCGATCAGACCCACCAGATCCCGGCACAGCTGCAGACCGGCCGCGATCTCGGCATGCAGACCATGGACCAGGCGCTGCTGGAGGCCATCGAGGCGAAGGTCATCGATCCGGACGACGCGTTTCGTTTCGCCCACGACAAGAAGCGCTTCCAGCGATTCGTGACCAACACGGACGTGCTGCCGAAGCTCGACATCGCAACCTCGTGAGCGGCCGATGAGCACGGAGACCGCAAGCACGAACCTGATCGACCCCTACCTGCGAGAGGCGCTGGAGCGGAACGGGTCGGACCTGCACTTCCTCGCCATGGACCCGCCGCGCGTGCGCGTGTACGGCAACCTAACGGAACTGCGGGACGAGCGGCTCGACCCCGCGCACGTGCAGGAGGCGCTCTACCAGATCATGAGCGGCGTCGCCCAGAAGCACTTCGAGGCCGAAGACGCCGTGGACTTCGCCTACGAGGTGCCGGGCCTGGCCCGCTTCCGCGTCAATGCCTTCCGCCACCTCAACGGCATCGGCGCCGTGCTGCGCGCCATCCCCTCCGACGCCAGGACGCTGGACGACCTGGCCATGCCCGACGTGGTGAAGAATCTGTGCCGCCAGACCCAGGGCATGATCCTCGTCACGGGCAAGACCGGCTCGGGCAAATCCACCACGCTGGCCGCGATGATCGACGCGATCAACCTGCGCCTGAAAGGCCACATCCTCACCATCGAGGACCCGATCGAGTTCGTGCACAAGCGCAAGGGCTGCCTGATCAGCCAGCGCGAGGTCGGGGTACACAGCCCGTCGTTCGCCGACGCCCTGCACTCGGCCCTGCGCGAGGACCCGGACGTGATCCTGGTGGGCGAGCTGCGGGATCTCGAGACCATCAGCATCGCTGTGACGGCGGCGGAGATGGGCATCCTGGTCATGGGCACGCTGCACACCAACGGTGCCGCCCAGA
>CAYQZN010000416.1:0-2211 GCA_964421805.1 uncultured Woeseiaceae bacterium | reverse complement strand
CCAGGCCGATCTGACGTCCGCGCCTGAGCGTGGTGAAGAAGGCGCGCGGCGAACCGG
This sequence comes from uncultured Woeseiaceae bacterium, assembly GCA_964421805.1. Taxonomy (GTDB): domain Bacteria; phylum Pseudomonadota; class Gammaproteobacteria; order Steroidobacterales; family Woeseiaceae; genus Lentisalinibacter. The sequence goes on along the minus strand of CAYQZN010000416.1, from coordinate 2,154 downwards.
TGGCCGCACCCGGCACGAACGAGGCCGTGTTCAGCGAGAAGCCCGGCGAGATGTACGGGATCGCCAGCCAGCGCGTGGCGATGATCACCGAGTCCTCGTCGAACAGGTTGCGAGCGAAGGCGGACACCCTCCAGTTCGGCGTCTGATATCCCACCCGCAGACCCGCGATGGTGGCGCCCGGCGCGTAGGCCAGGTTGTGTACCTGCACGTACTTCTTCGACTCGTAGGTGACGTCGCCGGTGACGAACCACTCGTTCGCGCCGCCGGCCGGCAGATACCAGTTGAAGAAGGCGCTCGCCTGGTGCTTGGAGGAGATCGGGAATTGCTTGCCCTCGATGGAGCAGTCGCCGTTGCCCGTGAAGTCCGCGCTGACGGATTCGCCGCCCGGCTGCAGTTCGCCGCCGCCGCTGGTGAGCGTCCACTGGAAGTCGTCGCAGCCCTCGGTGAACTCGGAGTCGGCCAGCGCGTAGGTCAGGCCGATATCGAGCTGATCCGTGACGTTCGCGCGCACGTCGAGTTCGAGGCCGATGACCTCTCCCGAGCCCTGGTTGGTGGCGATCGACGTGAGTGCGGAGCCGGTCTCGTTCGGCACCGGCGTCGTCAGCTGGATGTCCTTGGCGTCGATGAAGAACGCCGCCGCGGATAGCTGTACGCGGCCGTCGTTCAGGCTCGACTTCAGGCCGAGCTCGTAGTTCCAGGCCTCTTCCTGCTCATAGGTGGGGTTGCCGTTGATCTCGCCGGCCGAGCCGTTGAAGCCGCCTGGCTTCACGCCCTTGGCCACTACGCCGTAGACGAGTGTATTCTCCGTCAACTGATAATCGAGAGTCGCCCGTGGCGTGAAGTTGGACCAGTCGTCGCTGCCGCTGAACCCGGTGGCCTCCCACAACTGTTTCGTCTCGCGCGCATACCGGCCTTCCAGGGTGGCGGTGAGCCGATCCGAGAAGTCGTATTCGAGGTAGCCGAAGTAAGCCTCGTTGCGGGTATCGGCGATGTCGGCCACCGGGCCGCCCTCGGGATCCGCAAAGGTGATGTCCCTGCCTTCGAGCTCCTGGGAGTAGAAAAACCCGCCCAGCAGCCAGCGGAAGGCGCGATCCGTCGGCGACGCGAAGCGCAGTTCCACCGAGTAGTCGTCGATGTCGTCGCGGGCGGTGTTGGCGAAGAAGGCCTCCGTCAGCCCGCTGGGCAGTGGCGCGAAGAAGAAGTTCACTGACGTGTGGTCGCTGTCGTAGCCCGTCTTCACCTCGTCCGTGCGGAAGGCGCTGGACGCCGTCAGCTCGTAGCCCGGGCCGATGGTCCAGTCGGCCAGCAGGCTCACCAGCGTCTGCTCGCGCTCCAGGCCGTCGAAGGCGGTGCCGTCGTTGCCGGAATAGATGTCGCCGAAGAAGGTGGAGCCCGGCGGGATGCCCGGCACGGTCGGGCTGGGTCCGGAGATCGCGTCCGTGTTCAGTGCCACCTGGCCGGGGTTGATCTGGCCGCAGTAGTACTGGTTGTTGTTGGTGCTGCCGCTGAAGGCCCAGGACGCCATGGAGCGGAATCCCGGGAAGCAGTTGTTGGACTCGGCCGGCTGCAGGAAGATCGGCGGCGGGCCGTCGTCGTCGTCGTTGTACTGCACCCGGGTGCGCAGGCGGAAGGTATCGATGGGGGTCCAGTCGAGCACGCCGCTGATCGAGCGCGAGGACTCGTCGCCGACGGTGCCGCCGGTGACGGTGTTGGTCCATTCGCCATCGTAATCGTAGGCGCGGGCGGTCAGGCTGCCGCCGAGGACGTCGCGCAGGAGAGGACCGGAGACCGTGGCCCGGAATTCCGTCTCGCCGTCGCTGGCGGACAGCGCCTTGGCGTCGAGGCGGAGTTCGTCGCCGGGGCTGCGGGTCACGAAATTGATGGCGCCGGAATAGGTGTTACGGCCGTAGAGCGCGCTCTGGGGTCCCTTGATGATCTCGACCCGTTCCAGGTCGCCCAGGTCCAGGTTCTGGATGTCGCCGGGGTAGTAGACGCCGTCGACGAAGTAAGCGGCGCCGGCCTCGACCCCGAACTGCACGCCGGCGAGCACGTTGCTGAGGCCGCGGATGACCGGCCGTTCCGTCGCGCGGCCGAAGGCTTTCGAGAAGCTCAGGCCGGGCGTGAAGCGGGAGACGTCGTCGATGGACTGCAGGC
>CAYQZN010000415.1:0-2213 GCA_964421805.1 uncultured Woeseiaceae bacterium | reverse complement strand
TGACCCAGTTCAACATCGGCGAGCCCCAGTACTACATCCGGGGCATCGGCAACTCGCTGGACTCCGCCGGCAGCGACCCGGCGGTGGCGACCTTCATCGATGAGGTCTACATCGGACGTTCCGCCGGCACGGCCATGGACCTGTACGACCTGGACCGGGTGGAGGTCCTGCGCGGTCCCCAGGGCACGCTGTTCGGCAAGAACGTGGTGGGCGGTGCGCTGAACATCATCACCAAGCGGCCGACCCAGGAATTCGAGGCGAAGCTCGGCGCGACGGTCGGCAACTACTCCCAGACCGTCCTGCGCGGCTTCGTGAACGGCGCCATTACGGACAACGTGTCCGGCAAGTTCTCCTTCAGCCGCCGCCAGCGCGACGGCTACGTGGACAACGTGGTCGACGGCGAGGAGTACCACGACGAGGACAACCTGAGCGCCCGCGGCCAGCTCCTGTTTGCCGTCTCGGATGCCACCGAGGTGCTGGTCGGTTTCGACTGGGCCACCGACGACCAGGCCGGTAACTGCCGCAACGTGAACAACCTGGACAAGAACGACCCGCTCGGCCTGGCCGTGTTCTACCCGCCGGTGATCGCGGCCACCACCGGCGGCGACGTGCGTGAGTGCGCCTCCGAGGCCGAGGCCTTCCAGGAGCGTGACATGCTCGGCACGCTGCTGCGCGTAGACCACGACTTCGCCAACTCCACCCTGACCTCCATCACCGCCTACCGGGAGACCGACTATTCCTGGCTGGAGGACCTGGCCGGCATGCCGCTGGGCGCCACGCCCTTCAACCTGACGGACACCGTGGAAGAGGAAGCCGACCAGATCAGTCAGGAGCTGCGGCTGGCCTCGGCCGGAGGAGGCACCTTCGACTGGCTGGTGGGCGGCTTCTACATGACGGAAGACGTCGACCGCAAGGAGCGCTACATCGGCTCATTCCACGCACCCCTCGCGGCCCAGGGCTTCGCGCTTCTGAACGGGGACGTGCAGTTCAACCAGATCAACGAGACCACCAGTACCGCCCTGTTCGGCAAGATCGACTGGAATATCAGCGACCGGCTGACCTGGAGCATCGGTGCCCGTTATGCCCGCGATGAAAAGGAGATCGAGCAGGCGGTGGAGAACTTCGAGGACCCCGCCTTCGACAGCGCGATCCTGAGCCAGCTGCTGGGCGTGCCGGTGAACCTCGTCGTGCTCGGCATCCCGGTGAACGGCCCCGCCGAGCTGATCACGTTCGTGAACACCGGTGATCCCTCCGTGCTCAACACGCCGTACAACATCACGGCGGATGAGGACTGGGACGAGTTCGTGCCGTCCACCAACGTGAGCTACCAGTTCAACGATGACGGCTTCGTCTACTTCACCGCGGCACGGGGCTACAAGAGCGGCGCCTTCGTGAGCCAGACTGCCACGCCGCAGGCGGCGGCCACACCGCTGGACCCGGAGATCGCCACCAACTACGAGGTGGGCGTGAAGAGCGAATTCATGAACAACCGGCTGCGGGTGAACGCGGCCGTGTTCCGCATGGACTACGAGGATCTGCAGGTCTTTCGCCTGGACGGCTCGCTGCTGATCGCCGCCAACGCCGAGGCCACCAGCCAGGGCCTGGAGCTCGACGCCACCGCCCTCGTGACGGACAACTGGGTGCTGAACGTCAACTACGGCTATCTGGACGCCGAGTACGACCAGTTCATCTCGGGCGGTGAGGACTTCACCGGCAACCGCCTGCCCCGCGCACCGGAGAACAGCTACAGCATCACCAGCAACTACACCTTCAACCTGGCCGGCGGCTCCAGCGTGGACTTCAACCTGAACTACGCGTATCAGGACGACTTCTTCCACGATCCGAGCAACGCCAACGGCTCCGGGGAAGACGGCTACGGCCTGCTGCGCGCGGGCCTGACCTGGACCAGCGCGACGGGTAACTGGGACGTGACGGCCTGGGGCAAGAACCTCACCGACGAGGAGTACCGCACCCACACGATCATCAGCAACATCGCCGGCACGGTGGACCTGTGGGGTATGCCGCGGACGTACGGCCTGACGGTGAACTACCGGATGCAGTAGGAGGGCGTTTACGCCCGATCCGGCGTTCTGTTGACGCAAGCCCGGTCCGGCCGCTGACGGGCCCGTAGCCAAGAGGGCTGGCACGTGTCAGTAAGCGCTCCTGACCGGAAGCGCCTTCACGCCAGCGCGAGCACGGCCGTCATGCGGGGG
>CAYQZN010000414.1:0-2213 GCA_964421805.1 uncultured Woeseiaceae bacterium | reverse complement strand
TGCACGAAGCCGGCCTGACGCTGAAGGCGGGCTGCGGCATCGGCTACGAGTTCTCGACGCTGCGGCCGAAAGGCGCGTACGTGACGGGCGCCGGTGCCTACACCTCCGGCCCGCTGTCCTTCATGGATATCTACGACAAGATGTGCTTCACGGTCTCTTCGGCGGGCGGCCGTCGGGGCGCCCAGATGGGCACCTTCGACGTGGGCCATCCCGACGTGATGGATTTCGTGCGCGCCAAGCGCGAGAACGGCCGCCTGCGCCAGTTCAACCTGTCGCTGCTGGTCACCGACGAGTTCATGCAGGCCGTGAAGGACGACGACGACTGGAAGCTCGCGTTCCCCGTCTCGGAGGACGAGGCGGAGCACGACGAGCTCGACCTCGGCGATCAGGAGCAGTTCATCTGGCGGGAGTGGCCGGGCGGCGGCGACTACGTGCAGGACGAGAGCGGTCTGGTGGCCTGCCGCATTTACAAGACGGTGCCCGCGCGGCGGCTGTGGGACATGATCATGGCCTCCACGTACGATTTCGCCGAGCCCGGTTTCGTGCTGGTCGACCGTGTGAACGAGATGAACAACAACTGGTGGACCGAGAACATCCGCGCCACCAACCCCTGCGGCGAGCAGCCGCTGCCGCCCTACGGTTCCTGCCTGCTGGGCTCGGTCAACCTCACCAAGTTCGTGATTTCGCCGTTCACCGACGAGGCGCGCTTCGACTGGGAGGAGTTCAGCGAGGTGGTGAAGGTGTTCACCCGCATGCTGGACAACGTCGTCGAGATCAACGGCCTGCCGCTGGGCGAGCAGCGCAACGAGATCACGCGCAAGCGCCGCCACGGCATGGGCTTCCTGGGGCTCGGCTCCACCATCACCATGATGGGCATGAAGTACGGCGAGCCGGGCTCCGTTACCTTCACCGAGAAGGTGGCGCAGCAGCTCGCGGTATCCGGCTGGGAGACCGGTCTGGAACTCGCCCGGGAGAAGGGGCCGGCGCCCATCATGGAGGAAGAGTTCGAGGTGACGCCGGAGATGCTGCGCAAGCGGCCCGAGATGGCCGCTGACGGCATCCGCCCCGGCGACCGGCTGCCCGGCCGCGTGCTGCACGCGCGCTACAGCCGTTACATGCAGAAGGTCGCCGCCGAGGCCCCCGAACTGGTGCAGGAACTGGAGCGGGTGGGCGCACGCTTCACCCATCACAGCTCCATCGCGCCGACGGGCACCATCTCGCTGTCGCTGGCCAACAACGCGAGCAACGGCATCGAGCCGAGCTTCGCCCACCACTACTTCCGCAACGTCATCCGCGAAGGGCGCAAGTCCAAGGAGAAGGTGGACGTGTTCTCGTTCGAGCTGCTCGCCTACCGGGAGCTGATCAATCCCCGGGCGATGCCCCATTCGGAAGTACCGGAGGAGAAACTGCCCGAGTACTTCATTACCTCGGACGACGTGACGCCCAAGCAGCACGTGGACATCCAGGCGGCGGCGCAGAAGTGGGTGGACTCGTCCATCTCGAAGACGGCGAACGTGCCCACCGAGTATCCCTACGAGGAATTCAAGGACATCTACCTCTACGCCTACGAGCAGGGCCTGAAGGGTTGCACCACCTTCCGCTTCAATCCGGAGGCCTTCCAGGGCGTGCTCGTGAAGGAGCAGGACCTGAAGAACACCACCTACGTCTTCGAACTGGATGACGGCAGCACGGTGGAGCTGAAGGGCGACGAGGAGATCGAGTACGACGGCGAGATGCATACCGCCGCGAACCTGTTCGACGCGCTCAAGGAAGGCTACTACGGCAAGTTCTGAGCGCGGAGCTGGCAAGGATTGATGCGGTCCCGCCGCGGCGGGACCGGACGAGGAACTGAACAATGGCTGCAAAGAAGATAGACAGAAAGATCGTCGGCTACTCCGTGAAGAAGCCGGAGGACAAGGCGGAGAAGAAGCGCGCGTACGAGGTGGAGCAGGAGGGCGACGGTGCCACCGTCATCCGCATGCACGAGCGGCTCGAACGCCCGGAGGTGCTGATCGGCTCCACCTACAAGGTGAAGACGCCGGTCTCCGATCACGCGATGTACGTCACCATCAACGACATCGTGCTGAACGAGGGCACGCCCCACGAGCAGCGCCGGCCGTTCGAGATCTTCGTCAACTCGAAAAACCTGGACCATTACCAGTGGATCGTGGCGCTGACCCGCATCATCTCGGCGGTGTTCCGCAAGGGCGGCG